>JAXJQK010000283.1:0-46038 GCA_036311185.1 Acutalibacteraceae bacterium
ATCCAGTGGATGCTTTTGCAGCAAATCTTCCTCCTGCCATACCTGAAAGCAGACCTATTGTAGCCACAACAATCATCACTACTCCAACCTCATATATATGTGTCATATTCCCAACTTCTACGCCCTTATCGATAATAGACGCCATCAAAAGTGGAATTAACATCTCCATAGCAACTTCTAAAATCATAAAGAATGGAGTAACTACGGACGCTTTCCAGTATTCCTTTACTTCTTTTGCGATGAAAGCCATTAAAGCTCGTGCAAATCTTATAAGTTTAGCACAATCTTCTGCTTTTGTGTTATAGTTTTGAATAGCATACTCATTTATACAATGTGCTAGAGCATGTAATATTTCAATATGGATATCTCGTTGATCTTGTTCGTCAGTATCTGAAATGTGTTCTGTTATGGTGGTTCCTGAGAAGAATTTTGAAAAAAGAGTATCTTTGTAAGCTTTTGTAACAAGATTGTTTAGAACTGTTAATAAGACAGAAGTTTGTTTTATATTGATTACTTCTATTGAATTTAATAATGCTAACAAATCGTTTACGGGCATAACGATTTTTTCTATTGCTTGTGCAAATTCTCCTGCATATTCATGTCCATATGCAATAAGTAAAACTGCATGGAAATACCTTTTTTTGGTTTGGTAGGTTGAGTTGTGTAACTTACTTTCTTTTTCTACACGTTCAAAATATTTTTTAGATTCCCGATAATTATGTATCTTGAAGTTTAAAAATCCAGCTACATAATATACAAACCAATCTAAGTAATGAAAACCATCTATTTGTTTGTTAAGACGTTTTAAATACAATTTTAGCAAATGTTGTCCACTGTGCAATCGATCAATCATGATAGACTGATTTAAAAGTATTACAAGTTGTTGTTCGGAAGAAAGTAATGAGTACGCATCAGTACCATAATTCCATTTGTGTAGCTTTGAAATACCACATCTAATAAGTAGATCATCACTTACTAATTCATATATTATCCTTGTAATTGTAAACTGAAGATCCTTATTGTGAAATTCATTGTTTTCAATGTGTTCGAACAGCCTATTTATAACATCGTCAGATTCGCAATGAATAATTGGTTTTGTATCAACTGCAGTATAATTGCGAAAGTAAGCCTGTATTTTTTTACATAAATCAAAAATCACAGTTTCATTTTCGAAAGGTTCACCAAGTTTATTTGAAAATGAAGATAATTCTTCATCAACAATCAATTCTTGGTTAACACTTTCGTTATTAGAGTATTTGTTCCAAAAATTTTTTAAAATATCTATAATTATTTTTAATTCGTTGGAACTTTCCTGTCCAGCATTAGTGTCAATTATATCAAAATAATTATCAACATTTGCCATTGTTTTATCATAATCAGCATAAAAAAAATTTACTTTTTTGATGGTTTCATTGAAGTCCATAATTTTTCTCCTAAATTTTGCTTAAAACATCAATGGCATCTTTAGGTAGAGATTCTTTAAAACGTGCAACATGAAATATTGGGGTGGCGATCTCTTCCATAGCCATAATTTCAAAATAGGTATGAATACATTTGTAGGCATCTTTGATAGAATCTTCATCAGTTTGACCCGATAAATATGCTAATACTTTTTTTGGAGATTCGGAAAAATACTCACATAGACTATTGGTTCTATCAATAAAATTGACCATTGAAGCAGAAGGCATATTGAAATATGTAGGGGTTGTAAAAATAATCAATTCAGCATCGTAAATATCTGAAATGATTTGCTTGGAAAAATCATCACAGATATGGCAATCTGTTCCTTCTTCACAATTTAAACAACCGTCACACTTTTTTATATCCATTTCGATTAAATTGTGAACAACAACTGAATGTTTTTTTTGTAAAATTTCTTTCGCTGTTTGGCAAAAATTGGAACAGTTGCCGTTTTTTCTATGACTACCATTTAAAATTAAAATGTTCATTATATTTTCTCCTTACTTATGTTAAATCTGTTTCTAAAGAACATCCGCCGCATGAGGCACATCCAGAACAAGGGTTGATTTGTAATTGATACTTATTCAAAAGGTATGCAACATGTCGACTTATCTCAATATATTCAGTAGGTTCTGGTACTTTATGTTCGGACATTTTAGTTCCATCCAAGGGTTTGAAAGGCATAATTGTAGGAATAACACCTCTCTTAATTAGTTCTTCGCAAGCGAATATTATATCTTCTTTAGGTTGTAATCCCATTATCAATACAGAAGAAACATTACCTTTTCCAAATAGTTGGGAAGCGTATTCTAAAGCAGATAAATATCTATCTATTGTAATATGCGATTTTCCAGGACAGATTACTTTTCTAAGTTTATCGTTGAAGATCTCGATATTCATTATTACTGCTGTTGCACCGCTAACATATAATTTATAAAGTGAATCATTGTTTTTAGGGGGAGCACACTCTACAGAAATAACAGTGTTATTTTTAATTTCTTTGATTTTATTGCATAAACCAGCAAGATATTGTATAGCACTTTCTGGAGAATGGCAAGTACCTCCACTTAGATTTATTTCATAATTTGGATTTGCTTCAAAAGCTTTTTTAATAGCAGATACTACGATTTCCTGAGAAATTACTTTTCCGTTGAGTTCGTTTGTATTGTTTAGTCCACAAAATAAACATCCCTTTCCTTCTCGAATGTATGTACATTCTGTTGAAGGCCATAAGGACAAACATTTTTCATTATGAGGACGTAAAATGTTCCCAATTTTAATGTCATCTACTAATAAATTAGTCCAATTTGGCATTACTAAGAATTCAAACTCTCCTAAATAAATGGAATTCTTAAGTAAGATCCAAGATTTTTTATTAAAATCAAATTCCACACTGTATGGTGAATTTGAACAAAACTTTTCCGCTACACAAACATTAATAGTTGATCCTTTGTATATAATGTGAACAGCATGAATTAATCCTTTTTCTTCGATGAATGGATTATAAGATTTAGCCATCTTTATAAATTTTGTAGGTATTGAAAGTCCATAACAGAGTAATTCTGCTTTTACTAACCATGGATTATCCGAAAGAACATAAAAAGGGAACTGTTGTTTAACAATATCAATATAGCTTACAATACGTTGAGCTATATTGGTTTGATTAGATTGTACACTGTTTTTTTGTATAAGGTTTAAATAGTCGTTGTTACAGCTGCAAACATGTAATTCTTCGTAATTTTTGTAGAACTCTTTTTTGTTTTTGGTTATTCTTAATTCTTCGATTGCAGTGTATATTTTTTTACTACAATCGCTACACGCAGTGTTTTGAGGGGAATTGAAAATATGCATGTTTGGCTCAGGTGGACCACCAACAGGATCAGCTATAAACCAAGGATCAATATTTCCAGACATGTCACAACCAAAAATATCAACCACCATTTTAGTGATTTCTAAAACAGTATGTGCATCTAGCAATTTATATTTATTATGAGTCAATAGTAGATCAGGGATTGTATATTTTTGTGTATTTGCAAACATAATAACTGGTGATACTTGAAGTTGCTTTAAATACTGAAGTGTGTTTTTAACATCGTTTATTGTTTCAGCATCATTATAAGCAAACAAACCAGCAAAGACAAATGCACCAGTCGAAAAACCATATTCTGAAACGATGTTGATACTTTTTTCAAAATCACACTTCAATAGGTTTTTTCCATAGATGATGTTGCGTGAAAAATCATTTGAACTTTCAAAACCGAAAATAATACGTGTGTTTAATTCTTTAAGTAAAGATATTTCTTGTTTATCTGGTTTTTTAAAGTATTCCAGAACGTCTTCAACATGAGTTTCAATGTGTAATACGATATTACAATTCTTAATTTTTGAAATCTCAAGTAGCTTTTTTAAGTTGCTCTTGCGAACATAAATAGGATATTCTTTATTGTCAAAATAGGACCCAGTTGGGGTGCAAACCATTGCATAGGTAGGCTTTGAAGAAGAAAGATGACCTGCAATTTTTCCTATTTGATTTTTTACTACTAATTCATCAAAGTTATTAACAATGTAATCGACTTGAGATAAATATCCTTTATCAAAACTGGCTTCAGATATATTGTGTTCAGGTAAACGGGAGTAAAAACAGGGAGTACATAAGCCGTTGATTGAACGTTTGCAAAAACGTCCTTTTAATATAAATTCAGGGAAAGGACCAATTGATTCACGGATACTTCCCCCAAAAGGTGTGGTGTCACAATAATTTTGTTTGTGAGAATTAATATAATATTGTTTACGTAATTGTTTTGTTATATCTCTAATTTCAGAAGCTAATTCTTCATATTGCTCATGATTATTTTGATTTTTCATTATATAACACCTATCTTTGAAGTGGATTTTTATCAATCCATGATAAAGGAATAAGCCATGGACCTGTTCCTGCAAATCTAGTTGCACCTTCAATTTTTCCATCTTTACATAGTTGTTGAATCCATCGTTCAGTTACTTTCATTTTTTGTGCAGCTTCTTTTACTGAAATAAACTCAAAAGTCATATTTTATTCCTTTCTATGATAAAGTAATCAACAAGTATATTATAACTTCGTCAAAACGAATTGTCAATGTTTGCATGATGTTTATTAGATGTGATCAAGATTTTTAAGCATTTGCTTAGTTATGATTTGTATTTTTAAATATTTTTTATTATTGTTGAGTAGAGTGGTAGATCTATTACAACTTATAAAATAGTAAACAATACATTCTTGTAATATGGAATTCCTTATATAATTATTCATATGTTTATTATGGGATGTTTTAAAAAATGAGAGTTTTATGCAATTTTTATTATATACTTCATTCATCATTAATTCGTTATTATTGAGTTAAGTAGCAGAATTTATGGATTTGCATATAGTATGATGCAACTAATAAACCTTTACTTTTATAATAAATTGTTTTCTGTAATTTTTGCTTGCAAAAAATCTTAATAATATAAAGCATTAAAAGTTAAAAGGTACTAGCATTTTGTCTCGATTAAAAGTTTAGACTAGGGTTTTAACAGGTTTTAATAAATAATTACTTGTTTAAAGGTATAATGTAAACTTTTAGAAAAGACAATATACTAGTTGTTTTCTATCATAGATTTCACATAGTTAATCAATTCAGTAAAATCAACTTTTGTGTTACAATCCCAGGAGATTCGGATTGCTTCACTTACTCGTAATTCATCAAGTCCCATTGATGTTAAAACATAACTTGGAGTGTGACTACCAGAATTACAAGCAGAACCATTTGAAAAAGCATAATTGTTTTTCATTGCAAGGAAAATGCCTTCTGCATCGACACCATGAAAGCTGATGTTAACAGTAGTTGGTAAACAATGTTTTTGGTCTCCGTTAAAAGAATAGTTCAATCCTTCAATGTTTTTGATAAAAGATTTCTTTATCGCAGCACATTCTTGCATATGATTTTCGCATTCATCATTGCATACTTGAGCTGCTAATGCAAAACCTGCTATCAGTGCAACTGGGGTTGTTCCAGGTCTGAATCCGCGTTCTTGCTGCCCTCCATACATTAATGGTTTTACAGGAGGACGTTTGTAACTTTTATCTCTTTTTAGAACTATTGCACCTACGCCTTGAGGTCCACCTATCTTGTGAGCAGTGATACTTAACATATCATACTTTGTATTTCTTAATTCATCATTGAGTTTACCAAAGCCTTGTGTGGCATCAATATGAAAATATGTTGATGTTTTTTCAAGAGCTTCGCCAACTTCTCTAATGGGTTGTATGATTCCAGTTTCACTATTAACATGCATAAGGGAAACAAGTAAAGTTTTATCCGTTACCAATTCTAAGATTTGTTGAGGTTTAATTCTGCCTGTTTCGTCGGGTGCAACATAATCCACAACACAACCATGTTTTTCAAGATATTTCATAGATTCAAGAACCGATTTATGTTCGATAGTAGTAGTTATAAAATGGTTTCTACCACTGTTATTAGCATACTCAAGTAAACCAAGAATAGCCATATTGTTGCTTTCCGTAGAACCACTTGTGAAAATCACATCTGTTGTATCAACTCTAAGAATTTCTGCTATGGTTTTTCTTGATGCAGAAACAATTTCTTTGGCTTGTGTTCCAAAAATATGAGTTCTACTATCGGCATTACCATAGTGGGAACGATATATCTCAATCATTCTTTCTAATATTCTTTCATCAACTGGTGATGAAGCATTAAAATCAAGATATACAGGCATTATATATCTTCCTCCTTCGGAAGAGCAGATTTGAGTAAATCTGAGCAATTCTTTAATACATCTTTTGTACTGTAATGATTTATTCCGCGGTTAAGATGTAGTCTAAAATATTTTGCGAGTGTTTTTTCGTCATCTCCAAGACCATCATTTAAGCATCTTTGACGAATGATAGCTTCATAGATTTCGGAATATTCACCAGCAAATGTTGACCAATCCATTTCTACATTACTATCAGATAATGGATCGACACCACCGGGAATAGATGGTTCTGCAAGAGACCAACATAATGCCCAACGGCAAAGAACATTCCAGTTTTGAATACCTGTTTTTGCTTTTATACGTATCAATCTATCTTTTTCAGGTTGAGAAAGTTTAAAATGTTTTACTATCATTGTAGTTACACCTCCCCGAAATAACCGTGTACAATAGAAGTGCACTGTTCTTCTTCTCGATAAAGTAGTGTGTAATAATCGACAACATTATCACGAACAAGGTCAAGGTATCTTCCATAAACTTCTTCATCAGTAGAAAGAACCATAACTTGTGAACTAGCAGCAGGTAAATACTTGGTAACAAAATTTGCTCTATTTGAAGAGTCAAGACGTGCCATAGGTGTGTCGATGATAACTGGGGCTTTGTATCCGGATGTTAATGCTAATGCCCAAACAATAGAGATAGCAAACATTTGTTGTTCGCCTGCCGAAAGTTGATGCTTTAACAATTCATTGCCGTCGAAGTCAAGGATGGTAACATCTAATGTTTTTGGGTCAATGTTTATTGCACTAACAAGAGAGTCCTTTTGTACCAATTGTTTGAAACAGTTGGTTGCTGTTTCGGAAAGTTTTGAAACCTTTTCTTTTTGCAAACGAATTTTGAATTCGGTAAGTACTTCCATAGACATAGCAGCGTATTTAACAATACGAGCATTATCGTCGTTAGCATTTTCCTTTTCAGCGATTTGTTTAATTAACTGAACACGACGTTTTACTAAAATTTCACGTTGCCTTTTAAGGCTTTCAATACTATCTAATTGACGCTGATATTCGTTATCCGCTATTGCTTTTTCACGTTCTACATTTTTTAAGGCTTCGAACAGTTGCATGGCTAATGTTTTTTCGTCCGCAGCACCAAGATGTGCATCTAAACTCATCCATTCACTTTCTTGTGCATTTACATGATTTATAAGAGACTCTATACGCTGAGAAATTGTTTGGAATACATTTGAAATGATTTTTTTATACAGCATCATACTGGTTGCAGACATATTTTGATTGTTAGACTCTGTGGCATTAGGTGAAATATGGCTAACGAGAATTTCGTTAACGATATTTTTAACTAAAGCTAATGATGTTTGGTCGAGGTTTGTCTCACCAAGTCTATCCAATATTTGACGTTGTAATTGAAGGATAACTTTTTCAGAGTATCGTTTTGCTTCGCTCTGTTGCATATCAATCTCTTTATTATATGATTGGATAACTAAGTGTTTACACATAAACAGGGGAGTGGAGGCATCGATAGCCAGTTGCAAAATCTCTGCCAGTATGCTTTCAACTTCGTCAGAAATTTTCTGCATCTCTTTTTTTATAGCTTCTCTATTACGGCTTAAATCACCACCAGAAGCCCAAAATTCTTTTTCCGCTACTTCAAGTGCTGCTGCAGCGTTTTCACAACGCAACTCTAAGTCATTAGCAACTTCGGTTGCTCTAGCCAACCTTCTGTCGATATCGTTAATTTGGTTATCAACTTCCTGGTATCCTACATTTATTTCGCTATGCTCAAATGCCTGTAAAGCAGACTTTTTTCTTCGGATAACTTCATCGGTATGCTCAATTGCTTTTTCAATAGCAGATACACCGATAGCAGATTTAATAGAGCTTTTTATTTGTTCAAAAGAGGTATCGTCTGCTAACTGTGTGATTTTTTCGTTGTTAAAGAAGAAGAAACGAGCAATACCAAACGGAAGGATTTCTTCAATGTAATAATTCCAGCTTTCTCCGAGATATTTGTCAACAACTCCATTCTTTTCAACAGTAGTTTTTTGCGTAACTTTTTTGCCGATTGCAGACCAAGAACGTTTGATTCTTAACTTTGTTTCATCGTCAAGACAAAGACTTACTGCAATATATGTTTCTTCATTTTTAGCGTGTTTATTGATATGGTCAAGCAACAACTTATCATATGAACGAGTTTTTTCGTTGATATACTTTAGTGCTTGCTTTCCATACAGTGCTAACAATATTGCATCGTGAAATGTTGTCTTACCTCTACCATTCAGACCGCCAACAAGAGTGATATTTCGATTGCCAATTTTGTTGGTAAGAATCATTTCGTGAGTACCTTTGTAGATACCATAATTATGAAGTTCAACTTTAGTAAAATACATATATATTCACCTCATTCCACAAAGTCGTCAGCATCAATTTCGTCGATAGGAGCATTTGCTTTCTTTGAGCGATGTTCTGCAATTAGTTCTGCTTCGTTTTCATCACGATAAAATGCTTTTTTTATTTCTTTTTCAAAGTTTAATATTATATTTCGTTTATTAGAAATAGCGGCAGCTTTTGCTTCGATATCTAATAATGCTTGTTGCATTTCAGGAAGAAGTTCTTCGTTAGGATATAACTCACTACAAATTGTTTTTAGTAGTTCTGATTCAGGTGCTCCAAAATATTTGTTTTTGCTTATTATACCATCATTATATTTTTTGCCGGTAACTTCTTCATAGATACGAGGAAGTGAATCGTCAAATTCGTGCTTTTCATCAAGCCAAATCTGTCTAATGAATTTGAGTTCTTCCATTGAGATTAAAGGAATTTCTTTAATTTCATCAGGTCCAATTTCATGAACTAGTTTTTCAACCTCAAGTAAACGACGTAGAAAATCTTCTCGTGCTTTTTTAGTATAGGGACCGTGCACAAGGCGGTTGTTATGCCAAGTAAGTCTTCCGTCTTTTCTACGGAAGTCACGTCTATCTCTATCAGTTTGCCAATCTGCAGCAATTTCATTTCTAAATTCCAGCATAGGGAGCATCCATGATTTTTCTTCATCGTTTTGAATCATTGCTGCCATTGATTTGTCTTCGCTGACCATAGTGCAGACCCAACAACCAAAACGGCTATTACCACAACTCGGTGTTGTACTATCAATTACCAATGGACATTCTCCATCTGCAGAAGCACCACTATACATAGCTAAAAGATCTTTGTTGCTATGTCCCCAAGGATTAGGAACTTGAACAAGATATTGCCAAACATTATCATTAAGCCAATTTTCGATAGGTGTAAATACATAAGAGTTTGGAAAAGAACCATTAGGACTAAGATGAGCCCTATATCTTCTTTTCTCGTAACCTTCAAGAACAGCTTTACGAACAGTACTTTCAGCTTTTCGTGAGCCAAGAACCATGATTGCTTCACTTTCTGCATCAAGGATACTTTTAATAAATCTGTTAGAAGTATCTATCTTCATTCTATCGGTACACCAACGGAAATCACGGCGAGGATATGGGTATCCACGACCAATAAGATTAACCCAAAAAGTATTGGTTATGGCAGGTGTTAGTTTATGGGGGATAATAGGAAGTTCATCTTCTTTTGCTTTAATTTCCATTTTCTTTAAAGACTCAGAAGCCCATATAGCGACTATAGGTGATTCAACTAAAGTGTCTGTACTAATGACATGAACTGTCTTTTTGAGCTTGTCTTTTGGTAATTCTTGAAGTGCATACCAAACCAATTGTGTTACAGCAGTTGAGTCTTTACCACCACTATAACCAATAATCCAAGGAATCATATCTTCTAAATACAATTCTTTTATCGTTTCAATTACTTGACGAATATCATCTTTTGTTAAATTAGCCATTTTCATTACCATCCAATCCAAGTAAAATGCTTCTCATATATGAAGACATCGCACGCTGCGTTGATCTATTTGCTGCAACTTTTCCATTTATAAACACGAGATTTTCCCAGATAGGATTTGCTTTTTTCCAGTCAATACTAGACAGTGCAGTAAGCTCTTCTTTCCAGTTATTAGGATTGGATTTTATTAAGGCGTTGCCAGCAAATCCTAATGAAACTAAAGTAATACTTAAAGAACAAATATAATCTCGTCTAACATCAGAAGATTTTAGCTCTCCGCTTGCTACCATAGTCCACTCTTTGATGTGGTCAGATACTGTTTTCCAAAAAGATGTTGCAAGTTCAGTTTTTTGCATAATATTCAGTTCTAAACCATTAAGCAATTCTTCGGTTGCAGTACAAATTGCACTTAGTGTAAACAACGCTTTGGAACGATTTGAAATCGTTGTTTTTTCTTTTTCTACCAAACCATTGAAAGAAGGGACTTTCTCAATTACAGATTTGGCAACGATAGCAGACTCTTCACGTGTATTATATAGTATATTAATTGATTTAGTAGGTTTAATTGCATAACGGTTCAAGTCAGAAAACATTTGTTGTGATCTTGCTAATCCTTCATCTTTATAAAACACAACCGAAATATGTTCATTTTTTAGTTCAGGATTAATTTTAATAGCTTCGGCGATAGCGGCTCTTCTATGTTGACCATCATTAATTAGAAATCGAGATGTCATTGAAATGCTAATTGTACCAATTTGTGGTGTTTCTTTAGAAATAGAAGTGAACTCTATTTCACCATCAACAGAAACCGTAAGAGATGAAAAAACATAATTATCAAGATTAGAAAGTATATAATCCCTTATTTCAGGTATTCTTGGTTTGTTTAATATTCTTTGTGCCCTGATTTCCGGAGACATTTCCTCATCAGAAAATTGAAATAACTTAGATATTACATCCAACGGAACCATAGAAGTGTAATACTCTCGTTTAGCCTGAATTCCTTTCACCGCTGGAAAAACAAAAGATGCCATACTCATATTTTTGCCCTTTCCATCTTTAATAGATATTTGTACTAATTATATTATATCACGTTGAGGAAGTCTTGTAAATGGTATTTGGAAATCTTTTGTTTGTTTCTTAAAGACAAACAAAAAGACAAACAAAAAGATAAACAAAAAATAACGATGCAAAAATATGTACTCATAATTTGTATAGTGAATATCTAATTATCATTAAATAGGGATATAAATCATTACGTTATATATTACAAATTATCGTAACCAAGTAGATAAGATTACTGCGAACTTGAAATATTTATAATTGAACTTTAACAATTTTGTTTTTACAGTAAAAATCTTATACAAGGAATAAAAAATATGTTAATTGTAAGTTGCATTTTTTGTTGATGATTTATGCTTTGATTACTTGTAATGTATGATAATTAGTGATATAATGTATATTAGCACTCGGTAGTGTAGAGTGCTAATATACATTATACTTAGGGAGGATAGAATAATATGAGGAAACAAGTATACATAAGTGCTGATTATGCGGAATACGATGGTGATCGTGAAGTTGTTGAAGAATTAAACAAATGGGGAACTGATAATCTTCATAAGGTTGATTTTATTGATATGGCTAAAGTGGCTTCAGGGAGCGTTTCAAGTGATCCTAATTGTCGTATATGTGATTTGAAAAAAGAATTCAATCAACAGATTAATGCTTCATCTGCAGTAATCTTTGTTGTTGGCGATAAAACTGCTTTGCGTACAGCGGGTAGTGCGTGTAAGAGAGCTGATAATGATCAAAGTTTTTGTAGTTGTACACCTTATAAACAAAATACAAACGGTACTAAAACATGTAAAGTGTTTTTTACTTCTACTCCTGGGGCGAATGATGATGTTGGTTGCATTAATTCATTTTCATATTTGAAACATGAATTTAAACAGGCGGAGAAGAAAAACAAAAAAATTATTGTAGTTTATAATTCACTTCGAAAAGAATCTGACTGGCTCCCTTCTTATATGAGTAAATATAAAGATATTGCAAGACCTTTTTGGATAAAAAACTTCCGTGGGGATAAAGTTGGAGATTATTCATATATAAAAGAGGTGCTTGGCTTTGCTTGATTTGTTAAAAAAAAGTGCGACGTGTGCTTTTGCTATTATTTCAGTTGTTTTCACTTTTGTTCCAGAAAATCTATTTGGAAAGGTGAAATTAATATCAAAAGATCTTATGGATAGTATTAATTTAGGTTCTTATACTGAAGAAATTAACGCTACGCTGATTCGAGTATTTGTTTTTATAGAAATATTTCTTATTGTAGTTGGTGTATATAAATTGTATTTGCTTGTGCGAAAAAAGGTTAGCATAAAAGGAAATAATTACGAGATTACAGTGGAATATGGTGATATATTAAAAACTAAAAAGTGTAAGAGAGTAATTAATTTTGATGAATGCTTTACGACTAATGTTGGGGATGCTCCGGCTGATATAAAAGCTAATTCTATATGTGGACAATATTTAAAAAATAATCCTAATTTAGATATTAAGTCATTAATAGCAAATTCGCAACTAAAGCCTCTTAATAGTAAATCTAAATACCAAAGTAAAGAAAGATATGAATCAGGGAGAATAGTATCTAATGGTGATGAACTATTGTTGGCGTTTGCTCAATTAGATGAAAATGGCTTGGGTAGATTTTTTGCACGTGATGAGTATTTAAAGTGCTTATCAGTATTGTGGGAAGAGATAGATATGTATTATGGGCAGCAAGATGTATGTGTACCAATTTTAGGAGCGGGTATAACTCGTTTTGAAGGATACTCAGGTGCTTCTATCCCTAAGCAGGAATTGCTTGATATGATGATTTGGTCATATAGATTAAGTTCGCATAAAATAAAGTCACCCTATAAGCTTCGTATTATATGTAAAAAGGCTTCTGATTTTTCATTGGATAGAATTGATTTTAAAAATTAAATAAGTTTAATAGAGGTCGGTTAGGAGTAGTGATGTTACCTAATCGGCTTTTATATATGGTAAAAATAGAGAGTTATTTGGAGATGAAAGAAAGGTTGATTTGCAATGATAGATAAAGATTTATATTTTAAAGTCTTAGATTGTTTGCATGATAATATGTTTTTGGCAAAAAAAGCAGACATAGTTCAAGAAAGAGATTTTCAGGTAATTGGTGATGTCATAATAAATTTGATTTTAGAAGAAATTGCGGAAATTGATATTACCCAAATAAAAAAAATTGTTTGTATAAATTTAGGATATAGTCAAGATCAATGTTCAAGACTTACTTATGAAGAATTATGTGTGTTAATTTGTGAGCGTGTTATAGGGCTTAAGACATATCCAGCAGACGAATATCAACAGATTAAGCAAGATTATGATAGAATAAAAAACGAATATTGTTCAGTTATTGAGGAAATAGATAATAAGATACGTGGTATTGATGAACTTATAAAAATAGATAAGGAGAATCCCCAAGGTTGTGGTGATTTAATAAAAAAGCAAAAAAGAATAAAATCAAATAATAAAAAAGCTCTTTTAAAAGACTTAAAGAAGATAGAAAATCAGTATAATGTATTATGTGATTTGATTCAAGAAAAATATGTGTATCGTGAAATGCTTAAGTATGCAAAAGAAAAACTAGAATCATATTTTGAAGGAACTTTTTTTTCAGATAATGAACCATACTGTATTATAGTGAAAAAGACCTCAATCGAGTTAGCTCGAAGCTATAGTAGAGAAAACTCCATTTTACAAGTTGAATTTGAAAACTATGACCAATGTTTGAAATCTTGGAACAATGCGGTACAATCAATTTATAAGCCTTTCTATTTGATTAAAATGAGAAAATTTTTAGATGATATAGAAGCGTTTTATTTGAACAACTGTAATGGTGCATATTGGAACAGAAATGAAGAATTAATTGAAATATTAAGAGGAAAAAGAGAAAAGATTTTAGACAGTGATCAATGGATAAACTTAAGAACACAAGATGTTGATAGCTATGTATCAGAGTTAAAAAAACATATTTCAGAACATCAAGTTGTAGATTATTTAAAGCAAACAATAGATAATCTGTACTGTTTGAAGGACCGTAAAACTATTTTAAATACTATTATTGATTCATTTGAAAATCAAAATTATGTTGTCTTTATGAATTTGGTTGTTATCCAAATTGAAGGTCTTATTTATGATATGTTTGTGGATGCTAATATTCAGAAGCGATTGGATGGGGATTTTGATTTATTTGAAAAAGATGATTTGAAAAGTAAAATGGAAAAAAATGATACAAGTATGGGATTGGAAGAGGCATCACTATACTTTAAGTTTTACTTTAATAATATGATTCGTAATAAAGTGGCTCATGGAAGAAATTGTTTTAAAGAAGAAGAGTATGAAAGAGTTTCTTTAGAGTTGTTGTTGGATCTTCAGTATGTAATACATTTGTTTGAAAAACATTCAGACACAAATGAAGCAGTTGAGTATGTTAAACAAACTCTTCAGTGGCTTGAATACTCCTTTAAAGGTCAATGTACGGATATGCAAATCTATGAAAAGCTATTAAATTCTCTAAATAATAATGTATATACACGTCGAAATAATTTTATTGGATATGTCGATTCTCATCAAGAGTTGTATTGGATCTTTAATCCTTATTATGAAGAAGCATATGAATATGCCGAGGTAATTGAATTGCGTGATAAATTGAGAGATTACCTGACAAATGAGGGCTTTTGGAATTATGTTTTAGCATATACTCAAACGTATTATGATCAAGAAATACCGCAGATTAAACTTAGTCAGGAGTTTAAATCTAGAGTGAGAGCAATGCAATCGTATATAGCAAAAAATAAAAGAGAAATATTACCTATAGTGATTGAAGTGAGCAAAACAATAAGTACTATGCAACTGAATGAATCGGATTAATCTATTTTTTTAGGAAAGCTAATCTTTCCTAAATTCAATAATAGACATAATTCAATTTTTACAAAAACCATGATAATTATAACGTATTAAGGAGATTGTATGTCGGCTGACTTTATTAAACACAAGTCATATTTTAAGGGCTGTCTCAACGAGACAGCCCTTTTGTACAGAGAACTTCTTTTTTAGCCAACACTAAAAAAATCCATGTCTAGTTCATATGTATTGAAAGTTTGGCTATTACGAATACCAATACCACAATTAATCATTAAATCAGTAAGCATAGTTCCATCAATAAGAGCTATTCGTTTTCCGTATTGCTCTTTTGCATCTTTCTGTGCTTCTTTAGTGAAACTTGATGTTGTTATGAAGACTCCTTTTGTTACAGTTTTCATTGCTCCCGAAAATGCTTGAATTTCTTTTCTACCTACACTATTGGAGGGAGTATAACGTTTCGCCTGAATATATATTTTATCCAAGCCTAATTTATCTTCGTTTATCACACCATCTATTCCACCATCATGTGATTTTCCTACAACTTTTCCTGCTTCGCTGCCATAACCATAGCCAAGTGCAATCAATAATCTAACAACAAGATGTTCAAAAAAACTGGGATCATTATTTAAAATGCAGTTCAAAAGTTGTTCACGTATTTCTTTACGGTGCTCTTCATAAACTTTTTGCATTTTTTCTTCAGGTAAAAATTCTGAGTCCTGGAGTTTTGTTGTTTTATTTGATGTGTTCTTAGCAGATGAACTAGTTAATAAGCCATATAGTGTTGATGAGCGAGTTCCAGTGAAATAAAAATACTTAACAGGACGTGATGATGCAAACTCTAAGCCTTCACAATGTCGTCTTAATGTATTTCGAACTATTGAGGTAGGTGTAGGTGTGTTAAATGAGTATAAATTTTCGACAATAATACGTCGTGTAATTTCTTTACTGGAAAGAGGTTCACTTTCTTTTTCGAGAATTTTTAGTATAGCTTCTAATACTGTCACTCAATATCACCCCTTTTGTTAATTGAAGCTCACTTTCAGTTTTGAAAGTAATTTCTTGTCTTTTAACCATTGCAACACTTCAGGGGTTAAATCAGTAACGGTTGCCTGTTGTGCAGAAACCTTTTTAAGAAATATTTCTATAGTCTGATTTAATGAGAAAGATTCAGTAATTACTTTTGCCTTATTTACATCATCTACAAGTTTATTAATGGCTTTTATAGACAATGTACCATTTACTGTTTTGGTAATGCTTTCGCTAAGCTCTTTGGCTTTTTGGGGATCATCGGTAAAACCGCTTATCATTGAGAGATAGCCTTTTGTTCCATCTGAATATTTTGATGCGGCATCTTTCCATATGATTTTGAGGTGGTTATCAAATATGTCAGCTTTGGTCTGTAATACCTTTACAGCATCGGATGTCAAGGTACCATTATCTATTGCCGAGCCACAGCTTATAACAGATGAAAGTAAACTATCTCTAATTGATTTTGGAAATACAGAACTTTCTACTATTTTTTTGTCTTTAATTTCTTTAACACAATCAACAGCATTTTTAATAGAAATATATTGTTTTGATAATTGAGACAACGCTTTGGAATAACGCTCAGCAGATTGTTTGTTTTCAATTGTTGCACGACGAGTTTCTATTGCTGTAGTAGTTTTCTTTATTGTTTCAGTTAGTAGCATCGTCATACACCTCCACATTTTTTAAAAGTCCATTAAGCTCTATCATGGAATTCTTTGCTGCTTCTGTTAAGTCTGTTATATTACCAACACCGCTAATGTTATTAACATCATTTTGTGCCTTAGTGCCTTCGGTTTCAGCTTTCAGAGCTATTGCTTGTAAATCACGCAAGAAATCAGAAACTTTATTTAGTGAGTTGTCAGAATAAATGGTAAGTTGCATTACTGCAGTTGCATTTTTTGCAGAAGCTAATTTATCGGTGTGCTTCAAAATTTCATTAGCAACATCAATAGGTGCGGATTCATATTTGGTTCTAAGCTCATTTTCACCCATAATGCTGTTTTGTGCAAATACACAAAATAGTTCTTGAATTGAAGACAACACAGATACCAGATTATCTTTGTTTATTTCCCCAACGTAGTTTTTTATTTTTTTGGTTACTTCATTTACTTGTTTAATTTCTGCTGTCATTGCTTTTTTTATACTTGTATAAAGTGCTTTTAATAATCTGGCAGGATTGTAAAGTAAATGATTTTCGGGAATTGATTCAGGTAAGGTTTGCTCAATATCCCAACCGGATTCTATTAAATGGTTAACGGCTGAAATAAGCTCGTTAGTTCTGTAGCAGGATTTTATTGTACCTTCTGCAGAAAAATGAACTGCACCCATTGTGGTAGCAGAGGCACGCTTTAACATATTGAACGCATTAAAGAATTCTGATTCTTTATTCTGTGTGAATTGTATTAAATCGTTCCATTCACGGGTTTCACGTTTGATGTCTTTGTTTTTCTTTATGTCTTTCATCAATGATTCAATAATTGTGACAGGTGAACTCATGTCAACCCTGTGTCCAAGAATACAAGCTTTTAGATATTGCAAGGCAATACACCATTCTAACACAGGTAATTGATTATCAGGTTTACTTGCAATAACTCTTTCTATTACGTGGTCTTTTCTACGCTCAAGCCAAGTGATTAAGCGTTGCTGATAATATGCGGCACCTTCGAAATCCCAACCTTTAGCGTATTTTAATTCGTTAAGTGCGAATAAAGCATCTCGACTTTCTACAGAGCGTTCCATAAATACAATAGCTTTTTCAGCGTTTGCATTTTGACTTTGGTCATCAATATAATATACTGTCAAGTCTGACAGGCGTTCCTCTGCAATATATGCAGGTATGCCTATATCCTGCCAGTTTATTGCACCACACTGTTTTGCGTCACCTTTAAATAAAATTCTGAGCCATTGACGATAATCTGCATCATATTTCAAAGGTTCATTGTTAACGAACCAAGCATCTATATCTTCTTTATATTTAAGATAATTTTTTGTTGCACCATCTACAGGTTTGTTTTTGACATCATCATTGTTTTGTACGGGCTTTATATCTGGATTTTTTATCTGTTTTTGGTTTCCTGATCCCAATCCGGTAAATTTAGATAAACCAATATCGTTTAAAAAAATTCTATTCAATCCGCCGATAGTTTCTAATCCGTCTTCTGATTTTTCACAAGAAGCTGAACCATCTCCCCATATAGCTAACACCGATTTTAATCGGTTTCTATCTGTTGAAGACAGAATTTCTAGTCTGTCAATGTTTGAACTGTGTATTTCACTTGCCATTCTAATATTGCCTTGATTTAGAGGGAAATACCAATCATCACCATATTCTTTGCCGTCAAAATATTCTTTTAATTGTGCTCGAACAACATCCTTTAAGAATCTACGAGGACTTTTGACTGGTAATCTGTTGTATAAAGACATAATTGCCTTGGCATTAAAAGGATAGAGAGTTACTTCTTTTTCTGCGATAGTTACACTGTCCCATTTACAGGGAGGGGTAAATTTGCTTATTGGTAAATCTTCTGATATTGCACCATTTTTATTCCAAGTCTTAAGTGTATCTGGGTCGCAATATATTGCATTAAGGTATCTTGCAGTCATTTGAACCAAAAATTCTTCACTGCTAAAGGAGTTATAAGTAACACTAATCTGATGTGTTACTCTATCTGTAAAGTTATCTCTAAATTGGTCGTAGTAGTCGTTTGTAATACCAATAACTGAAGTAACTCTACATAGGTCTGTATAATCTCCGCCGTGCTCTGTTGAAAGTACAGTAATTAATTCAGAGTCTATTCCAGTAAATCCTGTGAAGTCTTCAATAAATAGTGTTAGGTTTTTACCTTGTTTTTTTAGGTCTTTTCATAATTCTACAAAAACGCTTTTAGTGCTTTCACTTGAAATATCGGCACAATGTTGAACAATTTCACGAGTGAATTTATTCAAATAGTTTACAAGTTTAGATATCTCATCATTATCATCTCGTAATGTATCTGCACAATCTTGAGCACATGGATCGCCTTGTCGATGTACTTCTCTAAGAATCTTTTTAACATTAAAATCTGTTTCAGTAAAGATTTTGGTGTCTTTTAATACCTGGTTGCTTGGAGCTGTTATAAGCGTATAGCATTTAGAAATTGCTCCACCTTCACGCAAGAGATGTTCTTTAACTCGGCTATCTGATAGAAAACTTGCAATGTTTTTGTGAAATGCATACTTATAAATTTCTTCTGATTTATCATTTTCCACAGCGGCTGCATATGAGTGTAATATATCGGTCTTGAAAGCTGATTCGCTCTTAGACTCAGACGATTCCACAAACTTTTTTAATTTTTCTTCAAGTTTAGAGTCTTTGATAACTTCTTGTTCTATCAGTTGAGAAAAAACGCCTCTTACAGAGTTGTTTAAACGTCTTAAGAAAATTAACTGTTCGTTTGCAGGATTATAAACAGTAGCAGGACTGTTCTCTAACTTCGCTTTCAAGTATCTGATAAGATGTGATTTGCCTGTGCCATTGTCACCACGAACAATAATCATTCTGTGTTCATTATTAGGATTATAGACAAGGTTATCAAATACCTCTGCTTCGCTCATCACTTTAGGGGTTGAGGTGGTTTTACCACCATTATATACTTCAAGTTGAGCAAATGGCATATGTGTAGCCATAAAATAAGCATCTTCTGTAGCCATATCATCAGTTTTAATCGCATAGCGTTCCATTACAGAAGAATATTGCTTCCAACTCATAAGTTTATACCTCCTTTACAGTGATATGAGTGAAATCGTTTATTGGATCACCATCAACGAAATATAGCATAATTTTTTCACCATCTTGCCATGTAGCAAGTTCAATGATATGTAATTCGTGCAAAGTTCTTAAACCTGCAGATAGTGCAAGAGGAAGTTTACCGCTCATATCTACTTCGGGTAGTTTTCCACTCAGCCAAACAATAAAGTCTGTTGCACGTATTGCTTCATTATACTTAAAATTTTTGCTGAAATCTGTTTTAATAACATCTTCAAGACGTGGTTTCATATTTGGAATAAACATTGTGCCACTTAAGTAACCTAAACCTAAGAAAGCTACCCAAAAACGCCAACCCAAGGCAGCATTTTCATTAAGTGTTTTCAATTCGGAGTGCTCAGCAGCACAAGTTTTTGCCATGCTCTCCCAATTAGTTAATGCAAATAGTCTTTCGTTTTGTGAAATCACCCACCTGGTGAACATGTAAAAAGTAGAATCTTTCTTTTGAAATACTTTTGCACTTACATATCTTCTAAATTCAGATGTAGAAGATATTACACTTTCATCAACAGCAAGAGTTAATAATCCATTTTTATTTTTAATTAAATCTAACTCTGAAAGTGCAACATTGACAGAATCTGTAATAGGAGAACTGTCGGCATCAGCATGTAACAAAGACATTGCATTTTGTAAGTCTTCTTTAGAAATAGGTTTTTGTGCCACTAATCGGCATACGGCCAACACTCTTTCGGGAGTTGGATACATTCTCATTAAATCAGGATTTGTTTTAAACATATGAAATCTCCTTACAATCTATCAACATCAACTATATTGCAATCTAAACATTCACTCAGAGGTTTTTTAGTGTTTGTGACAATAATATTATCATTGCAATATAACACTTTATAATACCCAAACTCATTAAGTTTTTCTAAACTTTTATATAGTGAGATGTTCTCAATAGTATCACTGTCGAATACACATAAAACGCCTTTCGAGAAAAGATATGGACATTTAACAACAGCAAAATAGAACTCGTCATAGTTCAATAGTAATCCGTTTACTATAAGTTCATTTGAGAATCTATTAGGAACAACAATTGTTCCTATACCATTGCTTATTACTTTTTGTACAATGGTTTGCACCTCTTCCAGAGTGCAAGAACCGTTGCTATTGCGTTTAACGACGAGTTGGTCAAATGTTCCCATGTATCTTTCTAACTTTTTACTGATTACTCCTCTTGGAAGTTGAATACTGGGTTTTAAGCGAAGCTTATATTTTTCATCTAAAGTAATTCTTCCTTCGGCATCTGCAGGACAACCATTACATACTTCATTAGAAAGAGGGAAAAGGTGTCTAAAAGTTCGTCCCCAACATTTTGATTTAGGTGAATTAATTAAATTTTTTATTATGTAATAGCCTTCCATTTGAGAATTATATTCTTCTTCACGAGGGATTTGTAATGCCGTGTTTAGTTTATTTTCATCACCTAAAATATCAGGTTTTAGTATTTTGGCAGTAATACTGTAGTATTTTTGCACTGGTGTTACATCTTTGTTTAAAATATAACTTGCATCAATCAACTCAATAAATCCAATTCTATGCAATAAGAGTAAGAGGTTAACATTCCAGGAAACATTTAGATTTCCAGCAAATTCAACCTCCTCATCACTCTTAGTGGGTGGAATGGTTGAAGTATTAAGAATACACTCATCGCCATCAATAAAGGTGACTGGGTTTTTAAGCATACAATTCCAACGAATAACCGCTCGTTCTACAGTAAGCACTCTTTTGTTTACTAAACCACGTGCTCTGTGAACATCACCATCTTTATCATAGCTACTTTGATATGGTAAAAACAAACTTAAAGATGGTAATCGGTCACGTCCACTACGACCAACTTCTTGATAAAATCTACTTAAATTTTCAGGACAACAAGCGTGTATTATAGTTCTTACATCGGGTTTATCAACACCTATACCAAAAGCAGAAGTTGCAATAATAACATCAAATTCTTGACTTTTCCATCCCGTCAGAACTACATCACGTTCTGAGTTTTTAGATTCACCCGTAAAGATAGGGATATTCATATACCCTTCTTGGTTTAGCTTTTTTTGTAAGCTTTTTGCTTCTCTTGGTTCTAAGACGTATACTACCATTGGTTTAGGGAGTAACTTTACAGCCTCTATAATTTTATTATCTTGTTCATTAAAAGATTTGGTGGATTTAAAATAAAATCTTGGTTCTTGTCTAAGTGCATCGCAACGAACCTGAGCGTTACATCCTTCGTTGCCAAATAAGTTGAATAGCGTATCAACTACATTGTCCGATAATGTAGCTGAAAGTAAATATGTTCTCAGATGATTTTGAGATTCTTTTCTCCATTTGCGGAGTAGAATAGAAAATATTTGAAAATCTGGTCTAAAGAATACACCCCAATCAGGAACAATATGTGCTTCATCGACTACAACATTACAGAGATAATTATCTTTTGCCGCATTATTTAAAATTTCGTGCAATGCAGTGTTTTTTAAAATTGCTTCAGGTGATGTAAATAGAACTTTTGCTTTCTTGTTATTAAGAGCTGTTATTATTTCTTTACGTTCTTCTTCAGTTTGTTTTCCTAAATATCGATACACTCCATCAGGGTTGGTTAAATTATATTTAGCAGCTTGATACTGGTCTTGTTCCAATGCTACTGTAGGAACAATAACAACCGTAATTCCTTTTGAGATACTTGCTAACATTTGTGTTACAAGACTTTTACCTCCGCCGGTTGGTTGTGAAATTAAAAGTGTGTGCCCTTTTGGTAAATTGATTGCAGTATGAACTGCAATTTTTTGCTCAAAATTTTTATATGTTTTAAACTTAGTGTGGGTAGAAAGGATTAAATCGCCAACTGATGTTTCTTCTAATTCAATAAATTCACTGTGTTTGAGTGCGTACACATCTTCTATGTATTTCTTAGGCTCAAGCCAATCGGGAGTATGAAGAAAACAGGAAACGTGGTTATCGTTTTCGCAAATAAGATTAAATTCAGTACCACATTCCTTTACAACACTATAAAGTTTATCGGTGAGTTTGATTCTGCCGAGATAAAGAACAACATCTCGAATTTTTAGGCAAATATCTTTTTTAGATGCTTTATCACACTTATATTGAATGATTCTTTTGATAAATCCAATTACACATCTTGCACGTGCGGCTTCCTGTATAGCATTAAGACTCGAATGATTATCGATGAGTTTTTCTAACTCAATTATCGCACTTTTTGATTTCATTGAGCCGACAATATATTGATTTAATATTTCTTTACTATCCATTTTTTCTCACCCTTAAAAAACAAACCGCATCTAAAATGGGTTTGGCATTTTTTAATGCTCTTAAAGATGCATCAAAAATATGTTGTTTTCTATTTAATTCGGATAAATCTCTTTCAAAATAAGTACATTCAGCCCTATAACCATCCAAAACACGCTGCATTTCCGTTTCTGCTGACTCTAATTTAGAGTCCTTTTTAAGTTTCAAACAGGCTTTTTCATATGCTTTTGATGAACATTTTTCTATAAGTGGTTCCCAGGTAGTAGGAGGGGTGCTTTCGATAAAGCGTTCTAACGGTGAATATCCCATTTGTCCGGCACTACGTCTTCCTAAATGTCCTGCCATACGACAAGGCATATTAAAAAGTGTCTGGATAACTTCCTTTTCAGAAATCTCTATGCTTTTTTTGTTTAAAGGTATTGTCACAATAATTTGTTGTAACGGTAAATACATTCTATATTGAGACAATGTTTGCATAGTAATATCGTTATCTAAAAGTTCATCAAGAGTTGGTTCGACATTATAAATATAAATAAGACCTACGTAATTAAAACTACCTGTTGTTTCAATGCCTGTACATCTACCTCTGTTACAACCAACGGCATTGGAAATTATGGAGTCGTAAACGGCATCACCGGGTGCAAAAAATAAGATGTCTTCTCTCATAGCTGCAGTTTTACGGTCGAAAGAACCTAATATTTTTCCTTCTCGAAGCATAATGGATGAATTAGTATAACGTTCCCATTCCGGAGGGGTAAAAAGTGACTGTTTTGCGGCGTTTACGCTAAAGGCACTTTCTCTAAACTCGATTAAACCAGTTGTTGTGGGCTTTTCTGGACGCAATCCGGATTGTCTGCCCCAACCCATCATAGCAGTTGCAAATATATTATTGTCTTCTGAATTATATAATTCTAAAACATTATCAATGCTTTGAGACAGAGGACGATAGAGAGTCGCTCCGAGGTCAAAGTCTTGTTCATCTTCTACACTTTCTCTCATTTCTTCTGCTTGGTCTAAAATATCATCAAATGCATTTAACAAACCTGTATAGTAATCATCTAATAAGGCATCAACAATAAGTTCGTTTAATTCCCCTGTTACTATTTCAAGTCCACTAAGTGATTGTTCGAATAACATCATTCCATCTTTCCATATTTTGAATAGCTGTTCTTCTATTGT
This sequence comes from Acutalibacteraceae bacterium, assembly GCA_036311185.1. Classification (GTDB taxonomy): domain Bacteria; phylum Bacillota; class Clostridia; order Oscillospirales; family Acutalibacteraceae; genus CAG-964. The sequence goes on from JAXJQK010000283.1 coordinate 24,289, forward strand.
ACCTTCTGCATATAAAACTACAGATTTTACATTCATTTGAGGATCACGTCCCAGTCTATCTAAACGACCAATACGTTGCTCCAAAGCGTTTGCATTCCAAGGTAAATCAAGATGAATTATTTGTTCAGCATTTTGAAAATTACGACCTTCACCACCGGTTTCATCACATACTATAACTCGACAAGCAGGATCATTTTGAAAATCATATACACTATTTTCAAGGTCAGTTCTTGACATCTGTTTGCCGAAAGGAACAGCACGAATGCCCATGGATTTATAACGTGAATTAAATAACTTTAGAAAAGCATTAAGTGTAGCATTGTGAGCAGTAAAAACAACAAATTTACATTGTTCGTTATCAAGAATATCTGTTTCTTGGTCTATATAATTCATAGTCGTCATCAGGCGACCTTTAATTAAATCAGGGTCCTCATCTAAAGCTATATTTACAAGTCTATGTTCGTTATCTGCTTGGAGTTTCCAGGCTTTGGCACTATCAAGCAACATGTCGTCGGAAATGTTTAGTGTGTGTAACATCTCTTCAAAAGCCCAAGCACTACTAAACAAAGAAGATAACAACGGTATAGCTACTTTTTTTACGTATTCTTCATCATCCTCACCATCATTAGAGAGATATGATAAAGTGTTTTGTATTGCCCCGATTTCATTGTAATTTTCATTAAGCGAAAGTGGTAAATAGGGAAGTTCACAAAGGGTTCGTTTAGCCATTTTTTCGGAAATAAGTTGGCGACGATTCCTTATAACTTTGCGTTCTACTCGATAGTTTTCACAGATGTATGCTAAAGATTGTTTAACCAAAGCCAGACCTTTATCGTCTGCATTAATATCAATTTTTTCTATGATTTTAGTTAATGCAGAATCTTCAAGAATATCAGCAATATTATTAAGCTCATCTATAACGATTTCAGCAAACTCATCATACCTTCTAAGACGGTTAAGTTGTTGATTTACCTTTTTTTGGATGTTTTTCTGCTTTTTTACAAGCCAAGCAAACTTTTCAGCAGACATATTTTCATATTGTTCCGGGGTAAGTAATGCTAATAATCTTCTGTATTCTTCGTTTCTATCTTGGATAGGAGTAGCAGAGAGTAATAAGATGTGTTCAACTACACAGCTAACAGATTGAATTTTTCTATACCATACGTCGTTACCTAATAGTCTGTGCGTTTCATCAACAATAATGAGATTCCATCCTGCATTTAAAACAGTCTGAGAGTTGTCTAAGTCTTCCATAGGAAGTAAACATATATTATCTCTTGAAGAAGCTATTGAAGCCTCAAGACTATATTTGTAATGTAATTCATTTTTCCATTGGCTAATTAATGCACTGGGTACAACAATCAAAACACGAAGTTTTTTATTTTCGTTTGCTAAGATTTTAAGTATAGAACAGGCTTCAACTGTTTTGCCTAATCCTACTTCATCTGCTAACATATAACGAACAGGAGTTGTTTCAAAACACCGAGCAACAGTACTGATTTGGTGAGGAAGAAGAAAAGCTCTGCATCCTGCAAGTACCTTAAAACCATATGTAGCATTGTTTATCAAATGAAGATTTTGACTTACTTTTAAATGATTTATGAACCATGTAGGATGTTGAAATTCATAGGACATCAGTTGTTTATCAGGGGCATAGTTCATTTGTGAGTACTCAATTTTAAGGTCTGTTTCGCAAGTTTTAACACATTGACCATTTGGTAATTTAACCCAATACCAATAAGGTTTATCATCAGAATAAGGCTCTGCGGCACGTGAAATAATCGTTCCGCGACCCCAAACACCTTCGACAACTCCTCCTGGGATTGCTTCGCATCTTGTTACTGAATTAGCGGAGAAAACATTGTGTTTAAATAATTCACTATAGTATTGTCCACTTCCTAATAAATCGTGCATTTTAACTTTGATTCCATCAGCAACCTCGTTGTATTCAACTACTTGAGCGAGTACAAAAAAACGAGGATACTTCCTATCACCATTTTCAACAACTATAGGGCATCTGTAATAGCATCCTAATAACATAAGTTTCTCCTTATCTAACTAGTATTTATACGGTCATTTTTGTATTAAAGATTTTCAAGTTTTTCGTTTTAATGATACTTGTGTCTTTAAAAACTTTGCAGTTAATGGTATACCTTTTTTTGATTTCATTTCTGAAAATATTTCTTTAGTATGACTCATCAATATTATGTACTGAAGTAACAGCAACATGGTTAGGTCTAACAGGTTCAGGTTTTGAGCTGGATGAGTTAAAATCGCCGCATAAGAAAGATTCCATACAGTTTCCTCTGTGTACGCAATATGTACACCAATCAGATGGGATAGCTGTTTTATCCTTACTAACTGTTTGGTTTATATACTGTAAGGTTTCTTTAGATAATTCTTCAGCTGATTTAGCTGCTACGTTAGCTTTAGGGAGTCTATGCAATGAGTATATTTTATCTTGTTTTTCTCTTTTAGTTAAATTTTCAAACTTTTTATAAGGATTTGTTCTTTCAACTTCTGAAGCATCAATAACAAACATAGCTTTGCCGAACAGTTTACGTATTTCCATATGTGATGGGTCAAAGGGCATTACCATATCACTTTTACTTTTTTCAATTATTTCATAGATGATATAGTTTTTTGTTCTTAGTTTGAGATCGTGAATTTCAGTTGTTTTCCAAAACGTAAAGTAAGGTTCTAACCTTTTAGATTCTTGGTCTATGAATTGATTTAAACATTTTTTGGCATAAATGCATTTTTGATTCTCAATTCTTTTCCATGTTGCTTCAATCAAGAGGTTTTCGTAATATTTTTGATACAGAAAATTACCTTGGATAACAGGAGCTTTACCCATAACATAGTCTAAGAAATATCTGTACGGACACAAAAACATATCCATCATTTGATAGCGATTGTACGGAATGTTATTGGTCATATCTTGTGTGATGGATATTGAAAACGGAATAGGCTTTTCAATACATTGTATTAACTCAGCTTTTGGTTTTAAACCCAAAATAGATAATAATGCATATGGCTCAGTAGTTTCGTCGCCATATTGTCTTACAAAACTTAATCTTACATTGCAACGATTGTAACATAATCCATAGAAAAGTGCATATCTAAGAAAATTACTTCTTTCACCAAGAGTAGTGTAATATACCTGAAATTGTAAATCGATAGGAGAATAGGCAACGCGAATAAACTCATCTGTCAAAGGCCAAGGTAACTGGTCATTTATAGACATATTCATATCACGGTCAGAAACGCATGCAAAGTGATATACCTTGTGTGTTTCTTGTTCAAATTGTTTTTTACTTTGCAGGATATCGCCATCGATTTGTTCGTAATTCTTTGCAATCCAATCGACACCTTGATCGTCATCATTCTTTTGCTTTAGGTAATAGTGTAAGCCTTCTTTAAGATCTCTAAATGTACCTGAAAATGTTGATTTTTCAGGTTTGATTTTATCAAGTCGTGATTGAAGAGCCATAATCAAAGCTCGTTCTTGTTCATTTGCAAGTGCGAGTTCTCTTTGTTTAAGAAATTCTTCGAGATTACGGAAGTGTTTGCCGAAGTTTATGTAGTCTTCGTGAGAATTATCCAGAGCAAACAAATTGATGGCTATCTCATTGATTTCCTCTATTGCATTTATAAGAGCAACAACGTTTTTCTTTGTGACTTTGTGTTTATTATAAACTGAAAGATTTTTAAGAACAGAAATATTACTGGTTCCAGGAGTATCAGAAATTCGTTTATAATTTTGTAAGTATTTTTCTGAAATTTCAGTTTTGAATTCTTCAAATGAGGTTATATTTTCAAACAGAATTTCAGTATTATAGAAAGTTTTTAATAATACTTCACCTGGAGCGGTACTTAGAATATTTGAAGATAAACATTCTTTAATTGCTGCAATATCAAATGATATTTTTCCTTTTTCATAGTCCCACAGACGATAGATAGCAGAGAAGAATTGTCCAATAGGATATGAAAGGAAGTGACGATCTTTTGCGTATTCAGGATAATATATTTTCAAAAGAGTGTGCACATCTTTGTTAGCTGTATAAACCTGTTCAGTCAAATGCTTTAAAACACTTGCATTATTCCAAACATTATTGCCTCTTTCCATAACAGTGCGTGATTTGGAATAATTTTTAATAGCTTCATCAAAGTATGCGGATATAAAATGGGCATATTCAGTAATGTTTGCAAATTCTTTGAGTTCAATACTTTTATATAGTTGTTGCCATTGAAGTAGTGCAGAACTACCAACGGATTGTTTTTCTTCGCAGAGTTCACCAATAGCACAAGCTAAGGCATTACTTGGATTTTGCATTGTTGGTAATCTATATTCAGTTACAACTGTATCGTGATGAAATGGGACGTCAAAGCAACTATAAATATCGTGCCAAGAAGAGTAAATTTTTGAATACTTCTTCTGATAGTTGAAAAGAAATATAATAGTTACTCCCATTTTTTCAAGTGCAAGTAAAAGACGTAGTTGAACAGGAGTAAATTGATGTACACCATGGACAATAATTTTATTCAAAGTTTGTTGTGTAGTAATAGTAACAGCTCTTTCACAACGTTTCTTTTCACGTTCAGGTCCCCTGCAATCATCCACTTCCTTATTTGCAAGAGATATCATAACCTCTTTAATCGTATCAATTGTTGGTGTTTGAGGGAAGCTAAACAAAGATGTTGATTGAATTCTTTTAAGCATATACACAAACAATTTTTGCTCAGTATTACCTTTAGTTTGATCAATTGCTGAAGCTGGAATATCTAATTCTACAAAAAGACGTAATGCTTCAAGAAAATGGGTTTGGTTTTGAGATAAAGCCATATGAAAAGATTTACTGATTTTTTTCTTATCCAGAAGCTGCTTAAAAGTCTGAGATAGAGCACTGTATTGTTGAACACGAAGACTAATATTGTCTGTCCATTGTTTATAAACTTTTTCGTGATGAACTAATTCGTCAAGAGGAGAAATTAAACCTTTAATATTATCTTCCAAAACATCTTTAAGACCATTAACAAGTGTTCTTGCACCGCAGAAGTGTGGTATAGAGGCGATTTCATCCCAGAAATCCGCTTTGTCTAATTTATAGGGATCTTCATAAGTGTAAATTTTAAACGGCATTTCATTAAACCTCCGTTTCTATGAGATTCTGCCACGACAAGTTTTGTTTACCTTGAATTTCTATCCAAGAGAAGGAACGAATTGCTCTTGTCATTGCAACATAAAGTACACGAGTTTCCTCACGGCTTTTTTCTGATTTTTCCATTTCTTCATTATAAAAATCATTTTTTACTGTTTTTCCGGAACCAAGAACATGAAGATTATAACCGATTTTATAGTGGTCGTTGTTTTTTTGAGCACTTATCTGCAATTGCTTGTTTTTAATATGATTTATAGATGCCGAACAGAAAGGCATAATCACATGACCGTATTCAAGACCTTTAGATTTGTGAACGGTAATACATTGTATAGGCACATCTGTTTCTTTTGTTGAAGGTGTTCTGCTATCAACAGAAACTTGAGATACAATACTGTTATATAAAAACTCTTGAAGTGTATTTATAGTTAATTTGTCAATGTTGCAAGCGTTGATAACTTGTTCAAAAAGCAAATCGACATTTAATTGGTAATAATGTTGTTTCCAGGCATTTGAGCTGTATTGTTTCCAAGGTTCCAAGATGCTATATATTTTTCTCAGTGCTTGTAAAATTGGTTGTGTACGTAGGGAGGAAATAATGTGTTCCCAATCACGATTATCATTTCGTTTATCAACAAGGATTTTATTCATAAACTCAATCAAATAATTAATTTGATCTTTTTCGTCAGCTTCATCTAACCAAGCTTTATTCTCTATATTTGAGCGAATTTCGTATAAATTTGACTTTGGTATATCAAGTGAGAAAAAGTTTGAAGTAACGAGAGTATAAAGATAATCAGCTTCATCAAAATGAACTAAGGCATTAACTAATGTCATCATATCTAAAGCGGGTTGGGACATATACAAGTCACCACCGGTATTGGTTTGAACACTAATTCCGAATTTGGCACACTCAGTTCGTACTATATCGGCTTGCCAATTTTCACGAACCAGTATAGCGATACTCTTTTCTTTTTGAGATAATTGTTTACCTTTCTTGTTTACTTCATAATCAATACGTTTTTGAATTCTTCTGATTTCATTAACAAGAACTGGTATTCTTTGACCTTCATTTATTGCAGTTAAACACTTGTAAAAACGTGTTTTGTTTGCAAGATACTCACCATTGTAGTCTTTTGTTCCTATTAGTTTATCTTTACTGACATCATAAGTCAGTAATTCATCCTCTCGTCCTCCCCATTCTGAGAAAGAGGCATCGAAGATTTTAAGAAGATGTGTATCAGTTCGATAGTTTCTTTGTAGAGAATATTCTTTCCAAGAATCTTTATTTTTATCGATTTTTAACTGGTCAAATGCTTTTTCTTTAGCACCACGAAAACGATAAATACATTGTTTGATGTCACCAACTACGAATAATTTGTAATCGAGTAATTCTGCTATACGTAATAATGATTCAATTTGCGAATCATCAGTGTCTTGAAACTCATCAACGAACATAAATTGTTGAGCATTTTTATCTTTTTTTAGTTCGCGGATTCTATCAGCACTCTCAGGATTATTTATAAATCGATTTAAAAGCGACATCATAGAACTTAAATGGATTTTGTTATTATTAAGCAATTCTTCAAAATATTCACGTTCTACTGCGGGGATAACACTTGCTAAAAGTTCGTGGAGTTCTTTGTGAGAATTATCATCTAACAAAGAACCGAAGTCTTGTGCCTCTATAGAGGTAATATCAACACTTTTACTGTGTAATTTACTTATGAACTCAAGAATACTATCCCTAATAGCATATATGGGCATACCTAATTTGTTTACATAGTCCTTGCCATATTCTCGGCTTAGTTTATTTACATGAGCATCGAGTAAATCAGAAATCTTTTTCCTTCTATAAAATTCACTTGAAGTAATACTTAAATCTACTCCGTAGCCGAATGATGTTCCAAGTTGTGCAATCAATTCTTTTGCATATGAATGTATAGTACTGATTTGCATATTATCAACACGAGCAATCATATGAAGATAATCGGATTTTGAGGTAATTAAGTAACAATTACGAAAATATGCTTTGATTTTTTCCTCCATTTGATCTGCAGCTTCATTCGTAAATGTTATCATAACTATACGTTCCGCCATCTTTTGAAGAGGTACATTTTGAGAATAACAAATATACCCAATACGAGAAATCATCGTATGGGTTTTACCTGTGCCTGCACCAGCACGAATAACAATATTTTTTTCGGATAAGGTGTGTTCTACCAAATATTGTTCCCTATTAAATTGGCTAACCTTTTCTAAATATTCAAGCCATTTTTCTTGTTGAGAATTTAATTCTCCGTTTTTAACACAGAAAGAAGTGATTTTGTTATCGGTAGAGGATAACACACTTAATGAGCAGTTAAATCCCATAAAATTTTTTGATATATCTACTAAAGCAGGAATATGTGTTTCGCTATTTTCAAAAGATAACTCAATATTATCTCTATTGCGTTTTAGTCCACGTGTATTTAGTCCATTATCAATAGATTTAATAACAGATTTCATTTGTTCAGCTGAAGAAAACACACCAAAAATTTTACAGCCAGAAAAATACTGTTCTGTAATTTCTTTTAATATTGATGAAGATATAGATGTGTTTGCGTCAAAATAGTAAAAATATGAGTAATCGTGCTGATGATATTTAAAGGATCTAATTTCAGATGGGTCTGTTTCAGGTTTTTCTTTTTCGTACAAATCTATGTCTGTTTCAAATAGATTTCTTACCTCTAACATTGTTCGATGATCAAAAGTATCACGCTTCCAATTGCTTACTTCGCGGAGTGCTTGATCTAATTTATTATATAATGCTACTTTGTTTTCAAGATCTTCTTTCAGAATAGTAAAACGTTCTTCCATAATAACGTCTAAGCGATGGTTATTATAGAACTTTTTTGATACTTGAGGAAGGCAAACCATTTGAAAAACGAGTGGGAATTTATTTATATTTTGTTTTATGTATCTGTCTAACGAAAAACGATAACCTCTTGCTTGTTTTTGGGGATTAGCAATTATTTCACCATCTTCGGTCTGAATAACAACATATTCATTGTTTTCAATACGCAAAATATTCTCTTCACGCCAACCTTTAAGCTCAACTACAATGATACCTTTATTCGGCATGAGTATACATATATCAAATTCACGACCCAAAATTTGACGATTCCAATAAATAATATTGGTATCATCTAGATACTCGGTTACTTTGGAGATAAAGTAATTTTCGCCAAAGTTTTCAGTATTACTACTACCAATTAGTTTAGCCATAATGCTCTCCTCGTTTTTCAAAAGATACTATATATTAGTTGTGCTTTTTTCATTGATGCTGTTAAGTGTTTCCTCTAATTTGTACTTTGCTTTTAATAAGTTATAAAAGTAAAAAAGCACCTCAAGAATTTGAGTGGTTATAGATTGTATGAAAAATCTAAATTAAGTCAATATAATAGAATCACTGCGATATTAATAAGTTTATCGTAACAAATAGATACAAGATTTTATATTGTTCTTTGAAGTTACGATTATATTAGAGGAAAATACAACAATATATAAATTTACTGGGTATATTATATAACAAAAACATATAAAAGACAAGAACTTTAGGCAAAAAACGACATAATGAAGAAGGAGCATTTTGTCCCAAAATACTATGATAGATGTTTTTTTTTATAAATTAGTTATGGTGGCTTATATGTATAATAAATAAATTTTAAAGTATTAAAAAATATATACAGTGAGGTTTGAATATAGAAGAATAATGTTCTAAATCATATTACATAATATTACAAAATACGCATAGATTAGTCGGTATAATGAGTCGATGAGAAATTCTTCGATTTTTAGTGCATTCTAAAATATTTCATCTTAAAAAGAAGTAGTTGAGAATTTTTAGGTTGTACTTAATAAGTAAATAGACAGCAAATTTATCCATTAGTGTCGAAGAAACTCAACGAAAAAATAAGGTAGTAAATAAGGATGCTACTAATTGAGCGAGTTTGTAAGAAAATAAAACCAAGTAAGATTATGTTATACATAGCTTAGCTGACGGACAAGCCAAGTATCATCAGCAAAATTAGTCAGTGAATCCTGACGTCAATAGCAGTAGAATGTAATTAAAAAAGTCAGAGCATGACAAAACAGTTTTCAAACTGCTTTGTTATGCTCTTTTGTGTTGATAAATAGTTTGTCTATATTGTTGGATATTTATATGAATGGCAAGCAAAATATACGCTTTAGTGTCCTTTTTACCTTTAAGTAGAAAGGACTTTTTTACGTGTATGAAATTGCTCTATGATTATCAGACGGAGAAGTATTTATATATATGACAAACTCTGTCTGGAACAGAGAAATTGTCACATTACTTTCTGTTTGTTGTAATTGGCTTTGTTATGTAGCTAAATATCCGTAATCTCAAAATTTTTGAAAAAAGAAAATTCAAAAATTTAGGAGATTACGAAAATGAAGAAAATTTACCTTGTAAAGAAAAATCCTGCACTGCCAGCAGGTGAGGATAATTGGATTATTATGAATGCTTCCGAGTTTGCCGTATTTATAAGTACACCTGAAGGAGAAGCACGAAGAAGAAATTTTGGTCGCTTAAATGCTTGTGATGTCGATGACGAGATTATTTATGCTGAATGTGGAATAGATGTAGCTAAGGAATGGAAGAGTGTACAGAATCGTAGCGAATATATAGAAAACAGGAATAAGCAGACTAATTTCAAGGTTGTTTCTTATAACGCTTATTGTATTGAAAACGAAAGTATCACAGGTGAGGAATTACTTGAAGATAGTAATTGTAATGTAGAAGATGAGGTTATAAGAAAAACGCAGATTGATTTGCTCTACATATCGGTTGGTTTACTTGAAGAAATTGAGCAGGAAGCTGTGAAAATGATGTTTCTTAGTGAGGATAAGCTGACTGAAACTGAGTTTGGTGCTTTGTTTGGAATGAATAGAAATGAGGTTCATTATCTTAAAATGTGCGTGATTAAGAAGCTGAGAAAACTTATGAAGTTTGGAAAATAAATTACCATTTGCGATGAAATTTCAGCAATAGATTATTGGGTAAATCCTAATATAAATATTGGAGTGATTCATTTATGGATAAAAAAGAAAATATAGTACCTATTTGGGAGAAGACTACACTTACTTTAAATGAAGCAGCGGCTTATACAGGAATTGGAATTAACAAGCTTAGAACAATGTCTGATGACCCATCATGTGAATATGTTATTTGGGTAGGAAATCGAAGAATGTTTAAAAGGAAAAAACTTGAAGAATATCTTGAAAAATCGTATTCTGTATAACGCTATACTTCTATTAAAGAATTATAATTTGCATAATTGTCTTTTAATACAAATCTATGTATCCTTATATTACCGTTAACGGAGTACGGAAAGGAGGATACAAATATGACGAAAATTGAAAGAAGCATAAGAGTTCCTGTTTGGGAAAAAATGAACCTTACTTTGGAGGAAGCTGCTGCCTACACTGGTGTAGGTATCTGTAAATTAAGAGAGTTATCTAATGAACAGAAATGTAACTTTGTTTTAAGAGTAGGCAGCAAAAGGCTTCTTAAGCGTAAAGAGTTAGAGGATTATCTTAATAAGGTTTCCTCAGTGTAGAAAGGAACTGATAAAATGGCAAACAGAAAAACAAAAACTGGGATTCGCTTTGATTGTAATCGTGTGAGATTGCGTAAAGGAGAAACGCAAAGAGATAATGGTACATACATATTTCGTTGGACTTCAAATGATGGAAAACGACACGCAATATATGCACCTACAATTGAAGAACTCAGGGAAAAGGAAGAGCAGGTTATCGTTGATCAGCACGACGGAATAAAAATAGAAACGAAAAGTCTTACAGTAAATAATGTTTATGAGCTGTGGTGTCAGTTGAAACGAGGAATCAAAGATAGCACTTTCAAAAATTATATTTATATGTATGAAATGTTTGTTCAACCGAATTTTGGTAAAAAGAAAATCACAACTGTGAGAAAGTCTGATGTACGCAGATTTTATAATCAACTTTCTGATGAAAAATCGTTGAAGGTAACTACTATAGACGGCATACATAATATTTTACATCAGGTGTTTCAAGTTGCAGTAGATGATGACATTATACGCAATAATCCTACAGATAATATGTTAAGAGAACTTAAAACAGCAATGAGTTCTGAGCGTACAAAACGTGAGGCACTTACAGTTGAACAGCAAAGGCTTTTCTTTGAATTTCTTTTGAATACTCCAAAGTATGAGCACTGGTATCCTGTGTTTTTTATTATGGCAAATACGGGAATGCGTGTGGGGGAAATAACAGGACTTCGTTGGTGTGATGTTGATTTTGATACAGGTTTAATCAGCGTGAATCATACGCTTGTTTACTACAATCATCGTGATGAAAAGGGTTGCTATTACTCGATAAATACACCGAAAACAAAAGCAGGTGAACGATATATTCCAATGACACAGGCTGTAAAAGATGCTTTCAGAATGGAAAGAGAGTATCAAGAAGAGGTAGGACTTGAAAGTGTTTCGAGAATTGATGGTTATGATGATTTTATATTTGTAAACAGAAACGGTCAGGTTCAAAATCAGGGAACCTTAAACAAGGCTATAAAAAGAATTATGCGTGATTGTAATTTTGCAATTCTTGACAAAAATGGATTAGACTCAAAACCAACTTTATTGCCTGATTTTAGTTGTCACATTCTTAGACATACTTTTGCTACCCGAATGGCTGAGGCTGGATTAAATGTTAAGTTTCTTCAGTCAACGCTTGGTCATACTGATGTAAGCACAACACTTAATATATATGTAAGCGTTACTAATGAGCTGAGAAATAAGGAAATATCAGCCTTTGAAGCTTATTTAAGTACAGGTGTTACTAAAATAGCAAATGTTTAATATGTTCAAAGGAGGGTGTTTTATGGATAATAAACTTTCTAAGGTGAACCCGAAACTTGCCAAAGAGTGGTCAGAGAAGAATTATCCATTGACAGCAGATGATGTTACCTATGCATCTCATAAAGCAGTATGGTGGAAATGTGATAAGGGGCATGAATGGAAAGCAAAAGTGAAAAGCAGAACAGTAAATAAAACGGGTTGTCCGTATTGTTCTCACAATAAAGTGCTTTCAGGATTTAATGATTTGGCTTTTAGATTTCCTGAAATAGCTTCTGAATGGTCTGAAAGAAATTTTCCTCTTACACCAGATAAAGTTACAGCTTTTGCAAACCGTAAGGTATGGTGGAAATGCAACACTTGTGGCAATGAGTGGAATACATTGATTTCAACCCGTTCAGAGGGAAGTGGTTGTCCTTATTGTAGTGGATGGATTTTAAAGGAAGGATTTAATGATTTGGCAATAAAATTTCCAAGTCTTTCACTTGAATGGTCTGAACGTAATCATAACCTTAGTCCTAATATGGTTAATGAAAAATCACGCAAGAATGTATGGTGGAAATGTTCTGTCTGTGGATATGAATATAAGGCTGTAATTAATTCTAGAGTAAAAGGATTATCGTGTCCGGCTTGTGCAGACAGAGTTGTAAATACTGGTTTTAATGATCTTGCAACTACTCATCCGTGCATTGCCGAGGAATGGGATTTTGACAGAAACCTAAGTCTTACTCCAGAAACTATTTCAGCATTGTCAAAGAAGTCGATTTGGTGGAGGTGCAAAAACGGACATTTTTGGAAAGCTAAAGTTTATGAAAGAACAGTAGAGGATAAAAATTGTTGTCAATGTGAAGCTGATTTTGCTAATGTGTTTGCACAACTGCTTATTATGTATTATGCGAAAGTTTTCGGACTTTCCATAGATAGGAAAAATAAGGATATAACAGGTATGGTGATAGACATTTATATTCCTGAACTTAATTTAGCAATAGACATTACAGAGACAAATAAAGAATCAGAAAACAGAAGTAAAGTCAATGAATATATATGTAAAAAGCAGAGAATTAACTATTCGGGTATTTTATTAGGTTCTGACATTAGAAAGCAGACTTTTGATATAAGAAAGGCTTTGCAAAAGTGTCATATCTATATTAAGTCAGATTCCGATGAAGATATTCAGATTTTACGAAATTGGTTTTTTAGCAAAAGGATAAATAAAAGAGTTTAATTTAAGAATAATATTTATTAATGAGGAAAGATGAAAGTTAAATAATGTGAACTTTTGATATTACTACATATCAGTTGCTGTCATTTACGACATACCTTTGCGACACGTTTGGTTGAGTGTGAATGTGATATCAATACTGTTCAGAATACTATGTGTTACAGTGATGTGCATACAACTCTTTCTATATTATATTGATTTAAGTAATGTAAAGAAACGAGCATCCTTTGTATCTTTAGAAGGTAAATTAAAAACTAAATAAATAGGAAGAGAACCTCGGTTGAATTATATTCAGTCGAGGTTCTTATATTGTGTGTATCCTTAGTAGAATGAGGCAAATACCTTGACTAATATGGAAGTTTAAGGTATAGTGATACAAGAAGATAGTTAATATCTATTTTTGAGATGTATAGATGAATAATTCAGTTAGAAAAGCAACAGTTGAAAAGCTTGTTGAAATTAAAGGTAAGGGATTTCTTGAATAACATAAAGGTGATTTTGCGATTCCTTATTCGGAAGTTTCTTATGAATATATTATTACTTTTTTATTTTCGAAATTCACAGGGGATGTTAATAAAAATAAGTTAGTTAACTAAAGAAACGCCTATACAAAGTTTTAAAACATTATCAGTTAATAAAAAGACAAACGAATGTGTAGTTTTGGACTATAAACTTTTAAATAGATAAGTATGCAAGACTTAGAATAATAAGCAACTGATGCCAAAGATGATAATGTAATTCTTGCAATACAAATTGCTCGTGGACTACATGAAAAGACAAAAAGCAAGTGACAGATAAAATTATCACAAGTTAATATTGAAGTTGTGAAAATTTCAAATTGTAGGTGCAGTAATTTCAAAACTTTATTATTTAGTCAATGCTTGGTCATATTTAGTTTTTTGCATGTGCCATTCATTATAAATCGACACAAAAGATTAGGGAAGGAGGTCAAAAGAGATGGAAAATCTTGTTGTAGCTACAGAAAACTGGAGCGAAATCAATCAGGAAGCATCTGAACTTTCTTGTTTAGCTGAGATGTGTTCTTGGAAAGAGGCAGACTAACTTTTTGATCTGTTTTTGGCTAGGAGTTACCAGGCAATAGCCTGGTAACTCATTTTACTACATTAAGGAATGGTGATTTAGTTTATGCAAATATATTTGTTGCTAACTGATAACTGCAATCTTAATTGCAAAATGTGCATACGAGGTCGTCAATCTGGAACAAATATTGATGTGACAGATTTAAAAAAAATGAGTGGAATAAATGACTTAACTAATCATGATATCGTTGTTACAGGAGGCGAACCTACCCTTCATAAGGATTTTAAGGAAATAGTTGCTCTACTGTTAGAAAAAACAAGAACTGTTACAATAACTACTAATGGAACGATCAATGAATATTTGACAGATGATTTTTTACACGATAACTTGTTTTTTCAAGTTTCTATAGATGGAGATATTGAAAGACATAATAGTATTCGTGGTCAGGGTAATTATGAAAAGAGCCTGATTACAATAAAGAAATTAGATGAGATGGGAGCTAAATATAGTGTTGCTTCTGTTGTAAGTTATAAGAACAAAGAAAGTATGTTTATCCTGGAAAAGGAATTACGTAAACTTAAAAATATCAGATATTGGCGAATATCTTATGAAATGCCTTTTGGTGATGCTGAATCGGATGACTTTATGAGTGCTGAAGAATGGAATGTTTTTGTTGATAAAATTATTGGAGAAGCGCGGTTAAAACTTAAGATTCAAAAGATATTTCCGTTCGAGGTATATGAAAGACGTTGGGACGAGCTCGATTTAATCTATTCGAAAAAACAACGTTGTAATAATTGTGGAAGTGGAAGTGAAAAAATATATATTTATCCAGATTGGACAGTATATTCATGCACTTGTTTAACAGATTTTTCATTAGGAAATCTTAAGGAAAAAACCATAGAGGAAATACTTTTAAGTAACGAAATTAAACGTTTTAGTGAGTACGAAGTACAGAATCCTATTTGCTTGCAATGTCGATATTTGAAATATTGTAATGGAGGTTGCATAGGAATGTCTTATCATTACTATGGTAAGCTAGGAATGGGTGATAAGCGATGTCCAATAATAAAAGAAAAGGAAAGAAGTTGATTGTGAATGAGAATATTCTATAGCAATATCACTTATGGCTGTAATAGTAATTGTGTATTTTGTTATTCGCATAATACTCGACATAATGGTTGTACCCATAATGAAATAGATATTAATCGATTTTTCAATTATTTGAAAAATCAAAATATTTGTGTTGCAGATCGTGTGATTTTAAATGGAGGAGAACCGTGTCTACATAGTCAATTTGAACATATGTTATGCGAACTTGATAAAATTGGATGTGAGATACTGGTATATACAAATGGTCGATTACTAAATAAATTACCTAAAGAAATTCTTTCATCCAGAATGCGATTCGTAGTTCCAATACATGGATATAAAGAGTTACATGAAAAAATAACTGGAGTAATTGGAAGCTATGATGAAACAATAAAAGGTTTGGAATGGATAACTGCCCCAGACAGTAAGTGTCTAGCAGATATCAAGATAATAATAAATAGTGATATGGTTGACCGTGAGATGGATAAAGTTATTGAATCGTTAGAGGATGTTCCATTGAATCATGCGGTGCATATTACTAAGATGGCAGATACCAAAATATCTAAAAGTAATAATTGTAAATCTGTGGATAATGTAATAGCTGCAGAGGGGACAAAACGTTTATTTGATTATTATTATGGCAGATATAAAATCAAAGTATTTGATACATGTGTAAAGAAAATAGGACATTTATTTCCAATGCAACTGGAATATCAATATGATGAAGTAGAGGTTTTCTTTAAGGATTGGTCAAAGAATTTTAAAGTTGATTTTGAAAAACCAAAACTTAAATGTTATTTGAATTGTGAAAATAGATATGTTTGCTTATCAGCAGTCGGTGAGTATATTGCACTTGAAATAGATACAGATAAAGTAAGTATAGGATTGGAGTGAATTATGGTGGAAATTGCAATAACTATTAAGCCAACTTTGTCTTGTAATATGAAATGTAGACATTGTTTTAATGGTGAGAAACTAAACAAATCAGGTGTGGTTGATATAGAAATAGTAAAAAATTTGTTGATGAAAGCTTCTCAAGAATACGAATCTGTAAAGGTAACTTTTCATGGTGGAGAGCCAACATTGGCTGGAATGGATTTTTATAGAGAAGTTTTTGAATGCCAACATGAAGTATCTAGAAGAGAAGGAACAACTTTTAGAAATTTCTTTACCACGAATGGTTTGCTGCTTGATGATAAGTTCATCGATTTACTTATAGAGAATAATACACTCATCAATGTATCGTTTGATGGTCCTTATAATGATATTTTGAGGTCAAATACGGATAGGGTTCTTGAAAATATTAAGATGATTAAAGAGAAAAATGGTCGAATTCGTTGCTTCTGCACTTTATCAAAGGATTCTGTTGAACATTTAGATGAAATCTATGACTGGTTCATAGAAAATAATCTTGACTTCAAGACCTTGCCGATTGAAAAGGTTGGTTATGCAAAAGAAAACAAAAATTTGATAATGACGCCAGAGACTTTAGTCGCTTCATTAACAAGAACATATCGTAGATGGATTAAAGATAAAAAGTGTAATGTGAGATATTTTACGTTTGAGGAATTTTCATCATTAAGACGTGATATACAGTTTAAACCATACTGGTTTAATAGAAAACTTTCTCTTAATCCTGACGGAAAGATATATCCATTTGGTAGACCTAATGATGTGAATTTTTGCTTGGGGTCTCCAAATGATATATCAAGAATAGAGGATTGTTTTACATCGGAGCAATATATATTACTAAGACAAATCCTAAAGAGATTTTATGATGAGAGATGTCAGAAATGTATGAGTTTAGGCGTCTGTAATGGTGTTGCAATTTGTATGACATATATGTATGAAGAGGATGAAGATATATTGTCCTATAGCTGCACTCAATCAAGCCTTTTATTTCAAAGCATTTTGTCAGTTAATGATGAGATAATTGCAGACTTTAAAGCTGGAAGGATTGATGATTACAGTGATTACATAAAAAATAAGTTTGTAGATTATGTAGATATTGTGAGTTAATTATGAAAAAAGATTTTAGATCAAGAGGCATAAGATTTGATATTAATGGAGAATTAGTTTCTGAAAAAGAATATTATGAACCGGATATTTATTATTTATCTCGATATAAAAACTTAAAAGATTGCTTTGTAAGGTGGGAGTGTTTTGAATATGCTATGAAAGTTGGCATGGAATCGGTTGATTCTGTTAATTTTCATACAGATATGACAACACACAATCCCAAGGATTTGATTTTGCAAAATGTGATTAGCTCAGAGAAGATTAGGAAAATATTTGATGATTCGTTTAAGGCATATACCATAGGAATGAGATTAACTGGCGATGAGATAACTGGTCAGAGTATATATTATTACCCATCAGTATGGAAGATACATAGATATGGAATAAAAGGAATAACTGATCCGTTAGTTATCAATGCTGAATGCAGTAGGCTTTTAAATTATTTGGAGTTAAATGATAAAAGATACGTAGAATATGTGAATATGATAACAAAACTGAAGGGATTTAGTGTTACGGAAAATCAAGATGGAAAAGTCTCCTATAAATTGTACGCTTATGTAAAGACTAACTATTAAAAGTCAAGTTCCAAAAGTAAAAAAGTTGTGAATTGAAAGACGGTTAAAAAAGAGTATAGCAAAGCTGACGTCTGTGACGCCTTAGTTAAAAATAGAATGAATTATGCTGAATATGGTTGTCCGGATTTTTGCATAGCAAAGATAAGTCGAACTAATTTCTTGGCAGCATGAGAGATAGCAACGTTGTAGTGTTTGCCCTCAGAACGCTTTTTAGCAAGATAATCAGCAAATGAAGGACACCAATTGCAAACAAATTTTGTTGCATTGAAGAGTGCATAACGCAGATAGCGAGAACCACGCTTTTCCATATGTGCGTAACAATTATTGAGTTTGCCTGATTGATATGTAGATGGCGAAAGTCCTGCAAAAGCTAAGATTTTGTCAGGTGAAGTAAAATTGTTGAAATCTCCAATTTCAGCAATAATCATTGCACCCATACGAAGACTAATGCCTGGAATTGTTGTAATAGGAGAATCGATCTTGTCCATAATAGATTGAATTTCTGATTCGATTTCAGCAATCTCATTGTTAAACTCTTTGATGAGTTTGATAGTGTGCTTGAGTTCCAATGCCTTAGCAGGCATATATGTACCGATAGAGTTTCTTGCAGTTTCACGAATTTGAATGGCTTTTTCTCTACCATAACGTCCTTTAGAAGCAGTATAAAGCAAATTTGTAAGGCGTGTAAGATGAACTTCCGCAATATGTTTAGCACTGGGTAATTCACTAAGCAAAGCATAAGCTGAGGCTATATGCAAGGTTGGGAGTAGCTTTTCCAATTCAGGAAACAGGATATTAACAAGTCTTGAAACAGAAGTTCTTAGTTTAGCTCTTTGAGAAACTTTCTCAAATCTGTATCTTGTTAGTGACTTTAGCTCCGAGTTGTGGTATGCTATGTTTGTGTAGGGCTTGAGGCTCACATCAGACATTAGCATAGAAGCAATAGTTCTTGCATCAACTCTGTCAGTCTTAGTTTTTCTAAGAGTTTGGCTTTTGCGATAAAGGTTGGTATGCAACGGATTGATGACATAGGTGGGAAGATCGTTGTCAATAAGAAATCCGAGAAGATTGTAACTGTAATGTCCGGTTGCCTCAAGTCCTACCTTTATTTTTTCGCCAATACCTGTACAGGTATTGATTGTTTGAAGAAGATATTCGAAGCCTTCTTTACTGTTAGTGATAGTAAAGACATCGGCAAGAACTTCTCCTTCTGAGCTGATGATAAAACAATCATGCTTATCTTTTGCGACATCAATTCCAACAAATATCATAATGTACCTCCGAAAGATTTATTTTCGATGCTGTTATCCACAGGGCACTTTGCTCTTGTAACCTCGTTCTAAATAAACCGTCGGGCGGTATCTAACTGATTAACAATACTGCAAATGTCTGTGGTTGGAGCCTTTACAAAACCGTCTATGCGGTAGGAGAATTGTACCAATCCACAGCACCATTTACAGTGTAGCATATTTGTCCTTGCAGAGGGACATTAAAAACTACTACTTTATTATACGAGGATGATAAATTATGTGACTTGCTTGACAACGAAGATTGCATGGAAAAATGTTTAAGAGAGTATGGAAAAACAAAGCTTACATCAATGCGAATGGTGGACGGAGAAGTAACAGGTATTAATCTTTATTTTATATAGTAATGAAAGAGGTGAGATTACGGTATATTTAAGAATTGGAGAGTTGAATGTTGGAACAGAATTTATTTATGAAAAAATGCAATTTCGAAGTATTCCTTTTATTATCTCAGAGGAGATGAGTACTTTTGAGGTGAATTTTGAAATAGCTAATTGCAATGAACAACTTGTTGATAATTGTTTTGGGGTTGGAGAGGTCGATCAACGGGAAGTTGTTCTTAGCGCACAGTTCTTTTTTTCTCAAGCACTTAAATATGGAAAATTTTTTGCTCATGCAGTTGCAATGGAATTTGATGGAAATGCATTTGTTTTTATAGCACCACCCTCTGGGGGGAAAAGTACACTTGCAAAATATTGGAAAGAAATAATGGCTGAAAGAACACGTGTTTTGGCGGATG
Organism: Acutalibacteraceae bacterium; assembly: GCA_036311185.1. Lineage (GTDB taxonomy): Bacteria > Bacillota > Clostridia > Oscillospirales > Acutalibacteraceae > CAG-964. The sequence goes on from JAXJQK010000283.1 coordinate 44,348, forward strand.
ATCATCCAGTTATTGGGTTTAAAGATTCAAGTGTGTATGTATGGAATTCTCCGTGGAGTAAATACTCAGACTTTGAAAAAAGTGTAGGTTATCCTTTGAAAAGTATATGCCGTATTAATAAATCATATGAGAATAGAATAGAGCTGTATGACAAAAATGAATTTGTATCTTCTGTTTTAATGCTATATCCGTCACATGTTGATAAAGTGAAATTGAAAATTATTTTAGAAGATATTGTTAATGATGTCCCCATATATGACTTATATTGCAGAAATGACATATCTTCGGCAATATTTTCAATTAATAAATTAGTGGGAGAGATATGGTGTGATGATTTATGATTATATAATAGTCGGAAGTGGTATTGCTGGTAATGTCTGTGCGTATATATTAGCAAATGCGGGAAAGTCTTGTTTGATTCTTGAGAAAAATAAGGTAAGAAAAGAAAAAATATGCGGAGGTGGGATCCCGTATAAAGCATTATTACTTTTGTCTGATATTGGCATGAATATTGAAAAGTTACTTTGTTTAGATGTATCAGTAATTAATGGAGATATATCAATTTTTTCGGACGGGCAAGAAGAAAAAAATTATTATTCAAAAACTTGTTTTGCGTTAGGAAGTCGACGAAAGGTATTTGATGAGTTTCTGTTGAATGAAGCAATTAACAAAGGTGCTGAGATTATATATAATCAGAATGTTTGTGGATACACAAATTATGGTAAATATATTAGTGTTAATGGGTTTATGGCAAAAAAAGTAATAGTAGCAATTGGAGCTAGGGGATTTGATGGAAGATACCATATTGGTCAGAGTGTAGGAATATCTATGCAATTTAAAGGAAATTCCGGTTTGAGAAAAGATATATTTTATTATTGGTATATCGAAGATACAACAAAGTATGCATGGTTGTTTCCTGTTGGAAATGATATATGGAATTATGGCATTTGGTATCAGATTCCGAAAGTTGAAATGAAGACAGTATTTGAAAACTATAAAACAAAAATTATAGAGTGTTTTTTTGGAACAACAATTGAGGTGATTCAAAAACCCAGAGCGGAATTCTTGGGTAATGTTGACTTAAGAAGTGACACTGACGTTTATGGTGTAGGCGATTATGCAGGTGTTAATAATATTTTAAATGGCGGTGGAATTTACAGAGCAATAAAGCAATCTGTAAATTTGTGTAAAGAATTGATATAAAAAAGCAGCAGTTGAAATAAAAGGTGAGAAATTTCTTGACGAACATAAAGGTGGGTTTGCTATTTCATATTCAGAAGAGTATGATGAATATATTATTACTTTTTTGCTTTCAAAATCTACAGGAAATGTGAATCAAAACAAGTTAGTCAACAAAGAAAAACCTATACAAAATTTTATGACAGTATAGGTTAATAAAAAGACAAACGAATGTGTAGTTTTGGAGGATGAACTTTTAGATAAATAAGTCTGCATGACTTAGCAAAACAAGCAACTGATGCCAAAGTTGATGCCAAAATATTGAGACTTTATGTAGAGCTTTGTACGGATTTAAAGGCTTTTCAGATTCATTTATTTTCAAAAAGTAGATTATTATAACAGATTTGTGGAGCTTTATATGATTTGCTGTTAAATTCCCAACAATGAAACCAATCGAGAAGTAATTAACTCAAAAACCTAGTGTTTATGCGATTTTTTGAGGTTATGAAAAC
>JAXJQK010000284.1:0-5747 GCA_036311185.1 Acutalibacteraceae bacterium
AAGTACACCGTCACCAACAAAAAATTCAAAGTCCATAAAATCCCACTTGCCTATTAAATAGTGCAGTGGGTAGCCTGTTGCTCTTTTATTTGCACGCTGAATCATGTGCTCACTTTCTTTTTCGGGTGCTTCTTTATCGCCCTGCATAATAAGAGAATGTCTGTTCATATTAAATTGATTTTCAAAAAGGCACATAGCGTCAAAGGCAGGAGAGTCATTTCCTGCCTTTGTTAAAATATCTATTATATGCCTGTATAACTGATTATATTGCATAATTAATTATATCCTTTATCAAGCATTATTTTTTTGAGTTGATTATATCCTCACCATTTTCAGGTATAACAGCCTTCATTGCCTTTATAGCAACCTCTATCATATCGTCGCTTGGCTCTTTTGTTGTAATTCTTTGAGCCCACAAGCCTGGTGCTGCAATAATACGGGTAAATTTATTGTCGTGTCTGCCACATATTTTGATAAGCTCGTAGCCAATACCACAGGTTACAGGCAATAGTAACAGCTTTACAACAGTTCTTAACCAAGGAGTACTTATAGGAATAAATAAGCCTATAACAATACCAACCAAAAGCATAATTACAAGAAAGCTTGTTCCGCATCTTGGGTGGAAGCGTGTATGCTTCTTTACATTCTCAACTGTAAGCTCTTCGTCACTCTCATAACAGAAAATCGTCTTATGCTCTGCACCATGATATTGAAATACTCGTTTCATATCTGACATTCTTGTGCAGAGAATTATGTAAAGTAAGAATAAACCTATTCTTATAATACCCTCAAAAAGTGATCTGAAAAATCTATCGCCAAGCCAAGAAAGACCGTCTACACTTCCTAATGCTCCTGAAACAAGATTATATAGCTTAGTTGGTGCCCAGTAAAATAATACTATTGCAATAAGCACACCTAAAATCATAGCAATAGTCATAAATACATTCATAAATTTTTCGTTCATATGCTCATCAAGCCATTTATCAAGCTTAGATTTCTCTTCCTGCTCGTCCTCTGGAATACTTTCTATCGCCTTATCTGCTGAAATCATAAGTGCCTTGTAGCTTAGTCGCATAGAATCTATCATACCAACTACACCACGAATAAGAGGAAGTCTGAAAAATTTATGCTTTGCACCTAAACCACTAAACTCAAGCTCTTCTGTATAAATTTCATCTTCACCTGTGCGTACGGCAACCATTGTTTTTTTAGGGCCTCGCATCATAATTCCCTCAATCAATGCAGAACCACCTATTGAGGTTATCTTTTTTATATGTTCTTTTCTTGATTCTCCCATTATTTATCTCCTTTACTATCATCTGACATTTTTTCTATAGGGAATTTAAGTATAACAGTTGTACCCACATTTTCAGTACTTTCTATATCAAGGCTACCGTTATGCAAATTCATAATTTCATCTACCACAGCCAAGCCTATGCCTGAGCCTCGCTGAGTTTGATTAGCCTTGTAAAATTTCTGCTTAATTCTAGGCAAATGCTCTGCCGGAATACCACAGCCATTGTCACTTATAGTTACCACTATATCATCATCTGTACTGGTTACTTCTATACCTATAACACCACTTTCAGGTGTATATTTGAGTGCATTGTCAATAACATTGATAAACACCTGTCTTAGTCTGTTTTTATCACCCTGTACAGGTGCCATAAAATCAGGCTCATCATAAATAAGGTGCTTACCCTCGTTAAGAGCTCTTTCTCTTAGCATATAAATAGCCTCGTCAAGCTCTGCAAGCAGGTCAAGTCTTTCCATATTAATAACCATTCTGCCACTTTGTATTCTTGAAAAGTCAAGCAACTCTTCAACAATTCCTGTTAAACGCTCTGACTCCTTTACGATTACGCTCATACCCTTATCCATAGTTCTGAAATCGGGGGTATCTCCCATTCGCATAGTTTCAGCCCAACCCTTAATAGCTGTAAGAGGTGTTCTTAATTCGTGAGATACAGAGGATATAAAATCATTTTTAAGCTTTTCAGATGCGGCAAGCTCCTGTGCCATATAGTTGATTGACTCGCACAGCTCACCTATTTCGTCATCATTTTGCTTTTTAAGTCTGGCATCAAAATCGCCCTCTGCAATCTTTTTTGATACCTCGTTAATTTCACGTATAGGGTTTACAATAGAACGGACAAAATATGCACCAGAAATCATAACAAAGAACAGGACGAACAAGCCTACTACTATCATAAACATAATCATAACAAATATTTGTCTATTTGCAGGCTCTAGCGATACACAATATCTTACAGCACCAATACCATTTCCCGATGTATCTGTAATTATTCTTGTTACAGCCATAATATTTTCATCATTCTGTTTACCTATCCAAAATCCGTAGCCGTCATTATCCTTTAGTGCTGACGAATAATCCTGCATTACTACATTCTGATCAGGTGGAAATCCTGTAGAGGTTATTGTTATATTTCCCTGAGGATTTATAATCATCAGCTCCATACTTTCTTTATCTGAAAAGTTCTCTACGTAGGTACGTGCACCTTTATCAAACTCGGTATAGCTTGCCGACTTATAATTGCCAAACACGTTTGTAAGCTCGTCTACTCTACCGTTTAAGGTTTGATGTATTCCGTTATAATAATAATTTTTCAGCATAAGGGACAAAAACACTATCAGCGTTACAACCACAATAAATATAACACCAAATGTATTTACAAGCCATCTACCTGTTATACCCTTTTTCATTTTCTGTCCCCCTTTGGTTAATTTATTTTTTAAAAAGCTATAATTATGCTTCCCACTTGTAGCCTAAGCCCCAAACTGTAACTATATACTTTGGTGCAGAAGGCTCATCCTCTATTTTCATTCTTAGTCGTCTTATATTAACATCTACAATCTTATCCTCACCAACATATGAATCTCCCCAAACGTGAGTAAGGATATTCATTCTATCTAGTGCTACACCAGGATTAGAGAAGAAGTACTCCATAATCTGGAACTCTACCTGTGTAAGGTCTATCATCTTACCATTTTTAAGCAAGGCTCTGTTACGCAAGTTAAGAACAAATTCACCCGATTTAAGCTCCTCTTTAAAGTTACTTTCTTTACTCTCCTGTGCCAATACAACTCTTCTGTGAAGAGCATCTACTCTTGCAGAAAGCTCAGAAGGTGAGAATGGCTTTGTTACATAGTCATCAGCACCAAGCATTAAGCCTGTTACCTTATCCATTTCTTGAGTTCTTGCTGTAAGCATAATAATTCCTATACCACCATTGCGACGTCTTAGCTCCTTACAAACCTGAAAGCCGTCCATACCAGGCATCATTACATCAAGAATAGCAACATCTATATCTCCGCCATTTTCTTCGTATTTTTGTAGTGCCATTTCGCCACAATTAGCCTCTATTACATCATAGCCTGCTCTTACAAGATTTATAACGACAAAATCTCTTATAGCGTCTTCATCTTCGCAAACTAGTATTTTCTTCATACTATTTTCCTCCTAATATTTATATCTATCAATAATGTTATTTTATAAAATTAAAATTATTCTTTACCTGATCAGTTGATAAATTAATCTCGCTGTTTACTGCATTACCCAGCTTACAGGTATAAACAAAGCCAGATTCCTCTTTTATTACAATATATCCCTCTGATAGCCTTGTTGCACTTTCGTTTTTCCAGTTCTTCTCAGAATACACCTTTAATTCAAGCACAGGTTCAGCACTTATTTTAGATACCTTTTCACCTGTATATTCAACAGGCTCTGATGGTTCTGTGCTTATTTCAGGCACTGTTGCTTTCTCTGTGCCTTTTTCTGTTGCTGGCTCTGTTGAAATTTCATTAGTATCAACCTCTTCAATAATTTCATAGAAAGAGGTCGTTCTTGTTGTGTTGTCGTTTGATGCTACTATTTTACCTTTCCAGCTGTTAGGCAATACAAAATAGAAGCCATCTGAATAGCTGGCAACAGTTTGCTGTGTTTCCTGTATTGTACCATCTGCACTAACTATCTTATACCATTTTATTATAGGACAAGGTGTAATATCATTTGTATCAACCACAGGTATATAGGGTGAAGGTACCTCTATTATATTATCACCATCTATATCCTTACAAACGGTTGAGGTTTTTCTTACTGTAATATTTTCTACATCTCCGTCTGTTTCTGTGTAATCAAGAGGGTTTACGAGTATCTGCTTTTCTCTTGAATAATAAAGCACCTCAGTAATAAGCTCATTGGCATTTGAGGTATTACCGTCCATAAATAATCCCTTTACATTATTGCTTATATTACCCTGTAAAATCTGAGAATAGCTTATAATGTTAGGGTTTGTCTTAATTTCTGAAACTCTGGAGAAATCACCTTCTATACAACAGCTATACAATCTTGCTGTAGTAGTTGTTTGGCTTGTTTTTTCATTAAATGCTGTAGTAAGCACTACAAGGTCTTGAACACCGTCATTGGTAATATCCATAAGTGCCATATCTATATACATAGTATCAGAATTTACTAATACCTCAGATATAGTATTGTTCGCATTATAATCATACATAATAATCTGATTATTTCCTGTAAGATATGACGACCAGCCTACTATTACCTCATTCTGACCATCAGCATCTACATCTCCGAAATATAATCTGTCTACATTTGAATTAGCATTTTTATAAGAAGCAATCGACTCCCATTTTCCACCTGTTTCCTTCATAAACATAATGTTTATATTTGCTGAATCCTTAGTAGTTTTATACAGTGCTATAGCTTCATTGCTTCGGTCACCATTTATATCCTGCATAATTATGCCTGAGCGATAGTCACCACTTTGAGGATAGCTTAGCTTATAGTCACCACTGGTAGTTTTTTCAAGCAGGGTTTGTATAGCAGCCTCTGTACCTGTAGCCTTTGGTGGTCGCAAAAGGTCGCTATCTGACATTCCTGCAAAGGAACAGCCTGTTGTAAACGCAGAGCTAAGCATTGCCAGCGTAACAACCATTGCGATTTTTCTTTTTATATTCATTTTGTCTGTTCCTTTCTTTTTAATAATTTTCAGATACTCCTAATTATCACTTATACAACGCTATGCAGTACTTTATAGGTATACCCTCGGCAGAAAACATTCTCTCGTGCTCTGTTTCTACATTATATTCTACATCGCTGTTGTGTAAATCTCGTGTTATATATGTAATTTCAAAACCACATTCCTTAAAATATTCAAGGCTTTCTTCAAACAGTTCATCATCGTCTGTTTTAAATCTTATCTCACTGCCCTTTTTAAGGAATGTTTTATAGTGGTTTAATTGTCTTGTATGTGTAAGTCTTCTTTTTTTATGCTTTTCTCTACCCCAAGGGTTACAGAAATTAATATAAATTCTCTCTATAATATCCTCTGGTGAAAGAATATCTTCAATAAGCTCTATATTCTGTGCTGTAAGCAAAATATTTTCAACAGGCTTTTCACCAAAAAGCTTTACAATATTTCTTCTGCCTACTGCAAGAACCTCACTTTTTATGTCAACACCTATATAGTTAATATCTGGGTGATCATATGCTATTTTACCTATAAATGAGCCTTTACCACAACCAAGCTCTAAATGTATTGGCTGTTGCTTTTTAAAGCAGCTTGCCCATTTACCTCTGTTTAATTTTGGTTCGTCCACAAAAAAATCACATGCAGCCAGTTCAGGTCGTGCCCATGGCTTTCTTCTCATTCTCATATACTATTGTTCTCCGTTTTCAAATACTCAAGTAGCTGTGCAGATACAAG
>JAXJQK010000285.1:0-3937 GCA_036311185.1 Acutalibacteraceae bacterium
GATGAATTATTGTCATTAGGAAGCTTCACAGCAAATTCTACTGGATTTCTGGTGCTCTTTTTAGTAACAACATTTTCTTCATATTGCTCAGGTGATAGAATTTCTTTTAGGATTGCTCCGAGCTGAATTTCTCCCAGAATACCTCTTGTCTTTACATTCGACAATACCTTTTTAAGGTCACCAACTCCAACAGCAAGGCTCTGCATTTCACCCAAACCCTTGTACACCTGCTCAAGTCGTTCATTAACAAGTGCAAAAGAGCGTGTCATTTTTTCATCTATTGTTTTTTGTAGCTTTTCATCTACTATAACACGCATTTGGTCAAGCTTTTGATTATTATCGTTTTGCAAATATTCAAGTCGCTTTTCTACGGTTTCTCTTATTTTATCAAGTCTTACTTCATTGCTGTTAGAAAGATTTTCCATTCTATTTTCAAGAGAAGAAAGCTGTTGTAGCTGATTCTGATTAGATGCCTTTTGACTTTCAGCCATTAAATCAGCCATATTTTTCATCGAATTGGTAAGCGTTGTATTAATTTCAATACGATTATTTCTGTTTTGTTCAGATATATAATCTTTTAGCTGATTATGCAAAGCTATACTTTCTTCATTATTGTTATTTTGAGGTGTTGCTTTGCTTTGTTTAATTAAAAGCATAATATTTATAATAGCCAACACTATAAGAATAAGTAAAAAAATAACAATTAATATATCCATTTTCATTTCCTCCGTTTGTAAATATAATACTTGGGTATTACTTTATAAAAATATCTCATACCCCAAGTATATATTTACAAACAAAATTAGTCAACCGTTTGGCAATCAACTGTACCGTTTTATGTACAGTTAAATATAGTTTCTACTACCTTTTCACAATGAGCAGGCGAATATAAAAAGCTATCCATATGATCGCCTGTAAAAAAGTATTTTGGTCGCACTGGTTTATATTTCTGTTCAAAGGTGTCAATAATAATAAGCTTTATCTTCATACGCTCTGGTATAATATTTTTAATATATACACTAGCCTGACTACCCGATGTTATTCCGTCTTTAATTTCTGCAAGACCTGCAAGATTTGGGGTTAATTCAATAAACGCACCGTATTCTTCAACAGAACGCACAATACCTGCAACTGTTTCACCAGCATTAAAAGCACTTGCGTTTTCCTCCCAAGTGCCTAACAGCTCTTTATGGGTAAGATTAATTCTGCCATTTTCAATGTTTCTTACAATAGCCTTTATATCCATACCCACTGTAAAGCGTTCTCGTGGATGATCTATACGTGAAACAGAAATTGTATCAATAGGAATTAACGAAACTATACCACAGCCTATGTCTGCAAACGCACCAAAAGGCTCTAAATGTGTAATTCGTGCGTTTATTACATCTCCATTTTTAAGATAATTTATGTACTTATCCATACATCTTTCTTGTGCTTTGCTTCGTGACAGCACAGCCATAGTACTACCGTTAGCACTACGGATAAAATCTGTTATTATAAATGACACAGGGCGATTTACTCGTGAAATAACAGCTATATCTCTTACATTACCCTCTTTTATTCCTAAAGCTCCCTCCTCACGAGGAATAATACCTTTAATACAGCCCATATCAACAATCAGGTTGTGGTCTGCATCACATACAATAGCACGAGCCTCTAAAATTCTTTCATCTAAATAGGCCTCGTTAAGGGCATTGAGCGACTTAAACGCTCTTACATTCTCAGCTTTATCTATGAGTATTCCCTCAGGATAAAATTCTACCATTTTCTTTCCTCCCAATTATTACAGCTAGAAAATTATATGCTTAATAATTGGAGTTTATGAATATGTAAAAACAAAAAAGGTACAGACCAAAATCTGCACCTTTTATAATCAATTATACTTATGTAGTGTTTATTAGAAATAAACGTCCATTCTGAACTCGCTCTCACCGTTGATTACACAGTAAGCTGCGTTCTCCTGTGGCTTTAGGTATACAGTAACAGAAGTAATCTCTGCACCCTCGTTCTCAGCAAGATATACCTTTTTAACGTTCTCTACGATAGTAGCATACTGCTCCTGAACACCGTTGAACTCAACATAAAAATCAACTGTTGGCTCTACTGCCTTCGTAGTTGTCTTTCTTGTTGTTGTCTTCTTAGCTGTTGTTGACTTTGTTGTTGTCTTTCTTGTTGTTGTCTTCTTTGCAGGAGCCTCTGTTTTCTCTTCAGCTGGTGTTTCTACTGTTGTAACAACCTCTGCCTCTACAGGTGCTTCTACCTTAGTAGCTGTTTTCTTAGCTGTAGTCTTCTTTGTAGTAGCCATGAAAAATACCTTCTTTCACTCAAATAAAAATTAATATTAGTAATCATCTACATACTCATACAGAACTCCTGTATGAACTTACCTGTACATTATATAATTATTAAAAGTCAATTGTCAAATAAATATCAAAATTTCCATTTCTGTAACAATTTTACCGAATATATCAACTGTAATTTAGTTATTATAACCATTAATATAATACATATCAACTAAATAATCCTTTTTATTTAACATTAGATATTGGCTTAGATATCGCATTTATTGTTTAATATTCTGCTGTAGGGTATAAAATTAAAGCTACTTAAATAAAAATAATATAAGTTTGATTTTGCTGTTGTTAAAGGGGGTATTTAATGATATAATTATACTGTATTGTATATTTGGCAGTGATTTCATTTGCCATAAAATAAAATTAAAGGATGATAGAAATAAAATGATTACAGTATCTAATGTAAGTATTAATTTCAGTGGTACAGATTTATTCAAAGAGGTTGACCTTAAATTTACACCTGGTAACTGCTATGGTGTTATTGGTGCTAATGGTGCAGGTAAATCAACCTTTTTAAAGGTTTTAACAGGCGAGCTTGAGCCTACAACAGGTGATGTTATTATTCCTGACGGTGAGCGTATGAGCGTTTTAAAGCAGGACCATTTTGCTTTTGACGAATACACTGTACTTGATACAGTTATTATGGGTAATGCAAAGCTTTACAGCATTATGAAAGAAAAAGACGAGCTATATGCAAAGCCTGATTTCAGCGATGAAGACGGTATAAGAGCAAGTGAGCTTGAGGCTGAATTTGCAGAAATGGACGGCTGGGAGGCTGAAAGTGATGCTTCTAAGCTAATTCAGGGCTTGGGACTTACAGAGGATATCCTATACTCACAAATGAGCAACCTTACAGGTAATGAAAAGGTAAAGGTATTGCTTGCACAGGCTTTATTTGGTAATCCTGAAATCCTAATGATGGACGAGCCTACAAACAACCTTGATATTATGGCTATCTCTTGGCTTGAGGATTTCCTTATGGACTATGAGGGTACTGTTATTGTAGTAAGCCATGACCGTCACTTCCTAAATACTGTTTGTACTCATATGGTAGATATCGACTACGGTAAGATTAAAATGTATGTTGGTAACTATGAATTCTGGTATGAATCAAGCCAGATGGTTCAGGCTATGATTAAACAGCAGAACAAGAAAAACGAAGAGAAGATTAAAGAGCTACAAAACTTTATTGCTCGTTTCTCTGCAAATAAATCAAAATCTAAGCAGGCTACTTCAAGAAGAAAGCTACTTGATAAGCTAACAGTAGAGGAAATGCCAGCATCAAGCAGACGTTATCCATTTGTTGGCTTTAATCAAGACAGAGAGGTAGGTAAAGAAATTCTTGCTGTTGAGGGTATCTGCAAGCAAATCGACGGTGAAGATGTTCTTAAAAATGTTTCATTCAGAGTTGAACGAGGCGACAAGATCGCATTTATCAGTGACAAGGAAACTTCTGTAACAGCATTATTTGAAATTCTTATGGAAAATGACAAGGCTGATGCTGGTACATTTAAGTGGGGTGTTAGCACAAGTACTTCTTACTTCCCTAAGGATAATTCAGAATATTTCAACGACTGTAACGA
>JAXJQK010000286.1:0-32575 GCA_036311185.1 Acutalibacteraceae bacterium
AATAACCCTGTTTTGTTGGTTTGTGGAGGTGGACCAGGAATTCCAGAGTATTTACTTGAGGATATGTATCCGTCAAAATTAGCAGATAAATTTGTGGTTTGCTATTTAGAATACAGGGGTACAAGCTTGTCGTACAATTCTGAAATCAAAGCAGAGGAAATGACAACCGAAAGGTATGTGTCGGATGTTATAGCAGTTACAAACTACTTATCAGAAAGATTTAAAAAAGAAAAAATATATATTATGGGTCATTCCTTTGGCAGCTATATCGCTCTTAAAACAATACAGCTATACCCAGATTATTATTGCTCATATATAGCAATGGCTCAGGCGTGTAATCAGAAAGAATCTGAGTATAGAGCCTATGATTATATGAAAGCTCAATATGAGCAAGCTGGCAACAGAAAGATGGTTGAAAAATTCAACAACTGCCCGATAAGAGAATCTGATGAAATGTATGAAAAATATTTCTCATCTTCTCTTCGTGATACAGCTATGCACGGGCTGGGAGTTGGCACAACAAGAGATATGGAGTCTGTAATCAAGGGGATTTTCTTCCCAAGCTTAAGGTGCAAAGCCTATACATGGCAAGAGCGAATAAACATATGGAAAGGCAAGGCGTTTTCAATGCAATTCCCTGTAGTACAGGACTCGATTAATTTTAATGCCTTTAATGAGGTATCGAATGTGCAGATTCCTATTTACTTTATAGCAGGAAAGTATGACTATACCTGTTGCTATGATTTGCAATATGAGTATTACGAATATATCAATGCTCCTGAAAAAGAATTTTATACCTTTGAAAATTCAGCACACAGCCCAATATTTGAAGAGCCTGACACATCTCTTGTTATCATTGATAAAATTTTACAGGATGATACAAAACCATAAATAAAATCTTTGGTATTGAATTAAAACAGAATAACACCTTTGGTAAACATCTATCGTTTGAACTGCTCTAAATTGATAGGTGTTTATTTTTGGTTTGTGGTGAGTTGTTGAGATTTAAAATTTGATGTGATATAATCATCTCAATGAACTTGAATTTATGGAGTTGAATACAGGTGAAAAACTTTTTGAGGTTGACCGATTATCAAAAAACTGATATTTATGATATTTTTAGAATAGCCGATGAAGTTCAACAAGGTAAATATATAGATGTTTTAAAAGGAAAAAGTGTTGTTTTGTTTTTTCCGAATTCGAGTATTCGCACACGAGTAACCTTTGAAAAAGGTATATACCTGTTAGGTGGACAACCTATCCTGTTTCCGTCAGAAACCCTTGATAAAAAAGAAAGTTTGAAAGATGTTTGTGGTTATCTGAATAATTGGGCAGATGTAGTTGTTGTCAGACATAAAAATATTCGTGTGATTGATGAAATGGCAACTTACTTGTCTGTGCCTGTAATTAACGCAATGACAGATGTAAACCATCCTTGCGAAGTGCTTACAGATATGTATTCTCTTTCTAAAATACGAAAGGATTTTTTTAAGGACAAGTTTTTGTTTTGTGGTAGAAAATCCAACATAGGTTTAGCCTGGAAAGAAGCATCGGATGTTATGGGCTTTGAGTTGGAGCAATGTTGCCCGAAAGGTTATGAAATCAGCTCGTTAGTATCTCATAACAATATTTTTGATGCAGTTATAGGAAAAGATATTGTTTGTACAGATTCTTTGCCGTCAGCTATGCTTAAAGATTTTAAAGAATTTCAGGTAACAATTGATGTTATGCAGAAAGCAAACGAGGGTGCAATTCTCAATCCTTGCCCACCTTTTTATCGTGGAGAAGAAGTTTCTGCTGATGTGATAGATTCGGATTATTTTGTCGGATATGATTTTAAAAAGTACCTGCTCAATGTTCAGCAAGCAATTATGATTTATTGCCTGACATGATAAATTCCAATTTTATGAAATTTAAGACATAATAAGAGCACCAGTAAACACTTATCAATTTTGATAGGTGTTTTTTCTGTTGAAAAACACTACAATCATGCAATTATATAAACAGGATTAATTAATATCTTTGAGGTATATTATAGAATAGAGAGAAAAACTATGATTTCAAAAGAGATAAGTATAAGGTTTATGGGGAAGGTGGAAAGGAGCTGTCTGGCGAATTACACACCTATGAGATAGGCTCAATTACCAAAACGATTACTGCTGGGACTGGAAGGAGAATAATGTATATTTGTCAGCAGGAGCAGTTACATCTGATATTTCAGATATGCTGAAATATGCTCAAATACAACTTGATAATGATAATGTTTTCAGTGAATGTAATAAAACCCTTAAAGATATAAATACCTCTACTAAAAGCTATGGGTATAAATATGGACGCAATAGGTATGTCTTGGATTATTGACAAAGAAAACTCCACGGTATGGCACAATGGAGTAACAGGAAATTATAACAGCTATCTTAGCTTTAATCCCGAAACAAAAACTGCTATTGTTGTATTCTCAAATCTTCCTCCAAGCTACAGAATACCTGCAACTGTGCTGGGAATAAAACTGTTAGAAGAATCAGAATAAATAAGCTTATTCTATTAGTTACTATCTATACTAAACACCATAAGTCTGTCGCCTTACAAGGAAGCAATATGAATTCAGTGCAAAATCAACCGACCGAAAAGTATTGCATTTTAAATGTTTTTTGGTATTGATATTACATAGAAATCCCCTTAAAGTAGTTTTAGAAATCACTTTAAGGGGATTATATTGTTTACAGGATTATCTATACAACAGCTTTCAACCATCACATCATTTTGATAGAATTGCAATTCTTTGATTAATTAAAGCTTCAAGCTTTTCTTTAATCTCATCAGGCATATAAGACTCTCTGCACATATCAATATATTTTTCCTTGAGCTTAACAATCTTATCAATCATCTTTTCAGCAGATTTATCTGAAACACCAATAGTCTTTGCAAAAATAAAAAAATCTTTTCTGCGAATATTTTGCTTTTTACCATTTATAGTCAGTGCCAACTGTTCTTTATCAGCAGGGATAACGACATTAGTAGAAAGCATATCGTAAGCAGCAGATAAGAAGTATTTTTGTGAACCTTCTGAAGTTTCGATCAGAGAAAAGTTTTTTAGATGCATATCTGAATTTCCAACAGCAAAAGAGAACACAACACGAATAAATAATTCTGTCATATCCAATCCTTTGTTTTCGGAATATGCAGATATAATTTTACCACAACGCTCATACGAACCACGATATTTGTCCTCGGTAAGTCTACCATCAAGCTGACAAAAGTCTTCCATAGCAAGCATTTGTCCATCATTGCGATCTATACGCTTGGTGATATACGCAAATGCATTATTCTGTGACGACAACTGTATCAAAGCATATGGAACTGTCTTAATACCACTGATATCTGCCATTTTCATAACAAGATATTCCATCTCGGGTAAAGAAGAATATTCCTCGGTTTGTGGCTTAAGAATATAAGCAGTAGGGTAGTTTACAAGTGTTAAACGAGGCTTGTCCTCTTGAGACAGATGTAAAGATAGCTTTTTCTGAACACCTGGCACAGTAAACCCCTTGCTAGTAGTGTCGATAGCAATTTTCTTCAGAATCTCTTTTGAAACATCAACATCAGGGAATTTTGTTGTGCCAAAAAAAGATTTGATACAAGCTAAGTGCCATCCACACTCGTTTTTAGTGCGTAATGTTTTACCACAACATAAACATCGGCTCATTCCTTAACCCCCTTTATCTGAACATTGCCAATAGGGTCTTTGCAAGCAACAAGCAACAATCCAAAACGGTCTTTTCTGTTAATTTTCCAGTTATGGATTACAATATCAAGAAGCCAGCCTTCAGGAATTAATCCATCAAAAAACGCGAAAAGCGTTTTTGAAGTGTATTTTTCTTTTTGAATCG
Source organism: Acutalibacteraceae bacterium (assembly GCA_036311185.1). Lineage (GTDB taxonomy): Bacteria > Bacillota > Clostridia > Oscillospirales > Acutalibacteraceae > CAG-964. Next base: position 3,891 of record JAXJQK010000286.1, read on the forward strand.
GTAAGGTCAAGCTTACTGCCGACGGATTTTCGCTAGCCAGATAATCATTGTCGTAAACAAACGAATACCCGAAATCAGTTTCTTTTAAAGTTCCAGCAAAGGTTTCCCTTACATATACATACGCTGTTCTGTATGCTTCCATTAGTCATCCTTCCTTCCGGGAACAGCCTTCATACCAAACATTGAAAGAGCCTGATTCACCTTGTCCATACGAACCGTTTCTTTTCCTTGTTCCAACTCACGAACAAAGCGAAGTCCCAAACCCGAGCGAATAGCAAACTCCTCTTGAGTAAGACCTGCCTCTTTTCTTTTTTGTTTTATAAATTCAGCAATTGTATTCATAATTATATTTTACACCCTATCGGGTATAATGTCAACACTTCACCGTACATATTATACCCGTACAGGTATAATATCATTGTGTTGCTGTGTATTTTGTACCCTAAAGGGTATAATTTTAAGACCTCACTATATATATTATACCCGATTGGTTTATTATTATGTACTTTCTGCCTTTATTATACCCCTCATAGTTTAATCTGATATAATAAATGATGTATTGACTGAAACGGAAAAAACATTTTCTGTGATAAAGAAACCTTAACTTTGATCCAGAATACACACCACATTATTGACATGTAATCTTCTCAACAAGAATGTCAGCAATAGGAGTAAGTAATGCAAACCTGACAACCTTGATAGGACACACAAAGCAGATTCAATTTTTTGCGATTGTATGGGTATTTCTTTTTATATTAATTTGTCTACCATTTAGCGATGAATAAGTATTACTCCGCACTCTGTACTTCTCTGTGACAAGCAAAAGCTTGCTTGCGTTGTCGTCCTCGTTTTGAGCTAATTCTGCTTGTTAATCTATTGCACTGTAATATTTAGATTTAGAAAAGTTCAATAATTCTTCAATATTTTATGATATAATTGGTATATATGGAGGTATTCCTATGAGAATTTTACTGGTTGAAGATGAAAAAAGAATGGCACAGGCACTGTGTGAAATACTTCGCCTTGAAAGATATGAAGTTGATTATTACACAAGTGGTCTTGATGGCTTGACTGCAATCGAAAGTAATATCTACGATATTGTGGTTCTTGATGTTATGCTACCAGAAATGAACGGATATGAAATCGCCAAAAGGGCTCGCAGTAAGGGCATTGTAACACCAATACTAATGCTTACTGCAAAAGCAGAGCTTGATGACAAGGTAACAGGTCTTGACAGTGGGGCAGATGATTACTTAACAAAGCCTTTTATGGCTAAGGAGCTTTTAGCTCGACTTCGTGCTCTTGGCAGAAGAACATTAGGCATAACAAACACTTTGTTATCCTACGGTGACATTACCCTTGATACAAGCACACTTGCATTATCTTGTACCACAAATGGCCAGAGTGTACGATTAAGCGAAAAAGAATACAGAATTCTGGAGTACCTTATTGTAAATAGTGGACAAATTCTTACCCGTGAACAATTTGCAATTAAAATCTGGGGATATGAGAGTGATGCTGAATATAACAATGTAGAGGTGTATATGACCTTTACTCGCAAAAAACTAGCATTTGTTGAAGCAAAAACCGAGATCAAGGCAGTGCGTGGAGTGGGGTATGAATTGAGGTGCGATGATGTTTAAGAAATCAAGAAGAAAAATCGTCGCATCTATTATGTCTGTTCTTGTGCTTTTGTGGGTAGGAACTCTGGGTGTTATTTACACATCAAGCTATTTTGAAATGAAAAAACAGAATGAGCAGATGCTACAGGCTCACGCTGAAATGTATATGCTACCTAAAACATTTGATAAAATGACACCACACGACAAACCCTTCTTTAATGGCGAACACAGATTTAAGCCTGATTTTGACCCTCAGTCTCCAAGGTTTCAGCTATCAATCTTTTATACGGTGGCAGTTTCTTATGACAGTGAAATTTTAGAAATAAAAAACGAATCACCATCGGTGCATACTGATGAGTATCTGACAGATTTAGCTCTAAAAATTATAAATAGCGAAAAGAACACAGGAACCGAAGATAATCTTGTATTTAATAAATCTGATAAAGACGGATACACCCTTGTCACCTTTATGGATAACACGGTTATCAACGAAGGTGCACTTACCTTATTTCGCTATACTCTTATTTTCGGCGGTGTTGCTCTTGTATTGTTTTTCTTCTTGTCGCTCTATCTTGCAAAAAAGATTGTAAATCCACTTGAAGAAAGCTACCATAAACAAAAGCAGTTTATTTCTGATGCAGGTCACGAGTTAAAAACACCTGTATCAGTTGTTAGTGCCAATGCAGAGCTGTTATCTCGTGAAATTGGTGATAACCAATGGCTCCAAAACATTCAATACGAAAATGAGAGAATGGGAATACTTGTAGGTCAGCTTCTACAGCTTGCCCGAACAGAAAATGTGACATCGCAAATGGAACACATTGATTTTAGCAGATTGGTTGCAGGTGAGTCACTCCCATTTGAAAGCGTTGCCTTTGAACAAGGACTTACGCTTAATAGTAACATAACAAGCAATATCGGTGTCGAGGGTAACAGTACACAGCTTAAACAGATTGTTTCTATTTTGCTGGATAACGCTATCCGTCATAGTAAGGATAATGGAGAAGTCTATCTTTCTTTAAATAAAGAACACGGACTTGCAAAGCTTTCGGTTATCAACAAAGGTGATGAAATACCTACAGAACAGCGTAAACAGATATTTGAACGCTTTTATCGTGTGGATACTGTTCGCAATGGCGAGGATAAGCACTATGGACTTGGTCTTGCCATTGCAAAAGCAATTGCAACCTCTCATAAAGGCAATATCGAGGTACTTTGCTATAACGGATTTGTAGAATTTAAGGTAAAAATTCCTATTATATAAAGTAAATTAAACAGTATAAAATTAAATAAACAGTTCAATAAAACTTCAATCTTCCTCCTTTACAATAATGCCATTAATTGTAAAGGAGGTTTTTCAATGGCTTTTCAAGCTGTATTCCAAAGATACGAATTGAAATATCTGTTGACATTAGAACAAAAAGAAAAAGTTCTTAAAGGCATAAAGCGATATATGACGCTTGATAAATATGGCAGAACCACCATACGCAACCTTTATTATGATACAGATACCTACCTTTTAATTCGTCGCTCTATCGAAAAGCCTGTTTATAAAGAAAAATTGCGAATACGCAGCTACAGCAGAGCAACTGATGACAGCACGGTTTTTGTGGAATTAAAAAAGAAGCACAAGCACATAGTATATAAGCGAAGAATATCGCTTTTATATAATGAAGCCACTCAGTGGCTGTCAGGGGATAAGCACACCAGCGAGCATACACAGATTTCTGAAGAGGTTGATTATTTTCTTGACTATTACGGTACATTACGCCCTGTTGTATTTCTCTCTTATGAAAGAGAAGCATACTATTCTAATGATGGCAGTGATTTTCGTGTAACCTTTGATGATAATATTCTTTGCAGACAGGATGATTTATCTCTTGAATCAGATGTCTATGGAGCTTCAATTCTTCCTGAGGGTCAAGTTCTGATGGAAATAAAATGTAGTGGAGGTATTCCGATCTGGATGACAGAAATTTTATCAAGAGAAAAGATATATAAAACATCATTTTCAAAATACGGAACAGCGTACAGAACACTGATTTTTCCACAAACCCATAAAATGAATTTATATAATAGGTTGGAGGTAAATACAAATGATTGAGAATTTATTTAAAGGATTATTCGATACAGACTTAACCAGAGTTATCAGCGTAACCGATTTTTTACTTTGTCTGGGTGTATCGTTGCTAATAGGAGTTTTAATGGTATTAGCCTATATGTATCGCACACGCTACACAAAAAGCTTTGTTGTAACATTGGCACTTCTGCCAGCAGTAGTTTGTGTTGTGATTATGATGGTAAACGGTAATGTGGGCACAGGTGTTGCAGTAGCAGGTGCGTTCAGTCTTGTGCGTTTTCGTTCAGTACCAGGCACAGCAAAAGAGATTTGCACATTGTTTTTGGCAATGGGTGCAGGACTTATTGCAGGTATGGGATATCTTGGTTTTGCAGTATTATTTACTGCCATTATGTGCATAATGTTTATATTTTATAATCGTCTTGACTTTGGCACAAAAAAGAATTCTAAGAAATTTAAAACCCTTACAATCACTATCCCTGAGGATTTAGATTACTCAGGTGTGTTTGATGATATTTTCGCTGAGTTTACAACTGCTCACGACCTTGCTTGTGTTAAGAGCACTAATATGGGAAGTATGTTCAAGCTTACATATAATGTAGTCCTCCGAGATATCACCTGTGAGAAAGAAATGATTGATAAAATCCGTTGCAGAAATGGAAATCTTGAGATTACCGTTTCTAATCAAGTAACTGTTGGCACAGAATTATAACAGGAGGTTTATATGAAAAAGATACTGGCTTCATTTTTAATCTTAATATCATTACTTTCACTTTTTACCGGCTGTACAACAGACACCGAAAACAAACCACAAGGTGAAAGTCAAATTCAAAGTTCTACAACAACTACTGAATCTGTAAATGTTGATTCCTCTAATCCTACTACAGATATGTTTACTGAACGAGATTTCAAGACAGAATATGACGAGAGCAACGCAGTTACTATCAAGCTAAACGGAGCTTCAGCAACTGCAAGCTCAGACAGTGTAAATATATCAGGCTCCACTATAACAATTACCGAAGAAGCAACCTATATTATATCGGGTGAGCTTACTGACGGTATGCTAATTGTAAATGCACCAGATACTGCAAAGCTACAGCTTGTTTTTAATGGCGTTAATATTACAAGCAAAACCTCATCGGCTTTATATATTCTTCAAGCAGACAAGGTGTTTTTAACTCTTGCTGAAAACACAACCAACACACTGGCAAATGGTGGTAGCTTTACTGCTATAGATGAAAATAACATTGATTCAGCTCTATTCTCAAAGCAAGATTTAACAATGAACGGAACAGGCTCGTTGTCTGTCACATCTCCTGCAGGACACGGCATTGTATGTAAGGATGATTTAGTAATAACAGGAGGTTCATATCAGGTAAATTCTGCCTCACATGGTTTTGATGTTAACGACAGTGTACGAGTAGCAAATGCAACAATAAACATAGATGCAGGTAAAGATTCTATTCACTGTGAAAATAACGATGATACTTCTAAAGGCTTTGTTTATATTTCAAGTGGAAATATTAAAGCAGAGGCAGAGGGTGACGGTATTTCTACAGGTGCTTATATGCAAATTGAGGATGGAACTATAGATTTACTTGTTGGTGGTGGAAGTGAAAACGGAACAAAAACACATTCGGATTTCTTTGGAGGCTTTATGGGTGGAGGCAGACCAGGAGGAATGCCACCAGAAGATATGCAAATAACCGAAACTGAAGAAGACAGCACCAGTATGAAGGGGTTAAAAGCTACAAGTAATCTGGTGATATCAGGTGGTAATATTACCGTTAATTCTGCTGATGACTCTATCCATTCTGATACCTCACTTACTATAAACGGTGCTACATTTAATATTGCGTCTGGTGATGATGCTATTCACGCAGAAGAAACCCTGACTATAACAGATGGTAAAATTGATATTTCAGAAAGCTATGAAGGGCTAGAAGCTCTGCATATAGACATACAGGGTGGAGATATAAAGCTTAAAGCCAGTGATGACGGACTTAATGCAGCAGGTGGTACAGACCAAAGTGGTACAACTGGTGGTCGTGACGGTATGTTCGGTGGTGAAAGACCACCAGAAATGGGAGGTCCGGCTGGTGGCCCTGCTGGCGGTGGTCCTGGAGGTGGAATGTCCACTAACTCTAACGGAAGTATTAAAATATCTGGTGGAACTCTTTATATAAATTCCTCAGGTGATGGTGTAGACGCAAATGGTACCTTGGAGATTTCAGGTGGACACACAACTGTAACAGGCCCAACGCAGGGCGATACAGCAACCCTTGACTATGATAAAACTGCTGTTATAACAGGTGGTACATTTATTGGTACAGGTTCTACTATGATGGCACAAAGTTTTAGTGATTCCGAGCAAGGTGTTATTGCAATAACTGTCGGAAATCAACTAGCAGAAACTCAAATTGAACTCAAGGATTCAATCGGTAATACCATTGTTTCTCACAAACCTGAGCTTGACTTCGCTGTGGTTATTATTTCAACTCCAGAGCTTGTAAAAGGAGAAAAGTATTCCATTACAGTAGGCTATGAAACAAGCGAATTTGAAGCAAGCTAAAAAACAATTCAAAGATAAATTGTTCAATTTCATTTTACAATTTACCAGTTTGCAAATTCGCAAAGAAAAAATAACTCATCGTAAAATCCAACTTATCTTGCTCAATATCATTTCTTTGGGATGTTACTTCTAAGTGACATCCCTTTTATTATAAGAAAAGACAGCAGGAAAGGCTCCTGCTGTCTTAAAACATAGTTATAATAGCTTAAAATTATTTTTCTCAAATTCAATTAAACCCTCGTCACGCATCTTGCACAGCTCGTTAGACATAGCACTACGATCAACTGATAAGAAGTCTGCAAGCTGTTGACGATTAAAAGGAATAGTGAATGTTGAACTGGTTTGCTTTTTCGCTTCCTCAGATAAATACGAAATTAACTTTTCTCGTGTAGAACGTTTAGACATATGACCAAGCTTTTGCACGAGTTTTCTGTTTTTCTCAGATATAGCAAAAAATAAATTCTGTACTACCATAGCGTGAAAACGACAGGCAGAAGAACAGGTTGTCAGAATACGCTTTACATCAAAGAAGATAACAGAGCTATCCTCAATGGCAACTACATCATTTAAGAGTGCTCCACTTTCAGGTGCAACGTAAGCCTCTCCAAACATATCACCAACAGCAATCTGCCCCAGTATGCTTCGGTTACCCCAATAATCATCATTTTTGATATGAAGATTGCCGACTACTAACACAACAATATCACTCAAATGCTCACCTTGTCGAAGTACATATTCTCCTTTTTTGAATGTTTCAAGCCTTGCACCAAGGCAAGAAAGCATAGCAGATATTTCTTCTTCAACCACACCAGCGAACAGCTGAGTTCTTTTTAGAATGGAAATATATTCTTTCATAAAGCTCTCTTTTCTGTTGTAAATACAACCGATTAGTTTTAATTATTGTACTATAATAAGAGTGCAAAATCAAGATAGGAGAAACAATATGATTAGAAAAATTATTAAAATTGATATAGAAAAATGTAATGGTTGTGGGGCGTGTGTCAGTGCTTGTCACGAGGGTGCTATTGAAATGATCGACAACAAAGCAAAGCTTATTCGTGAGGACTACTGCGATGGTCTTGGAGATTGCTTGCCAGTGTGTCCTACAGGTGCCATTACCTTTGAAGAAAGAGAAGCTCCTGCTTATAATGAAGAGGCTGTTCTAGAAGCAAAGAAAAACAAAGCTACACTCCCTTGTGATTGTCCTGGCACACAGTCTAAATCCATTCACAGAGCAAGCTGTGAATGTAGTGATTTTTCTACACCAATAAACAGTCAGCTTTCACAGTGGCCAGTTCAGATAAAGCTTGTTCCTGTTAACGCACCTTATTTTGACGGTGCAAAACTTCTTGTTGCAGCAGATTGCACAGCTTTTGCCTATGGTAATTTTCATAATGAGTTTATTCGTAATCACATTACTTTAATAGGTTGCCCAAAGCTTGATAGTGTTGATTATACAGAAAAGCTAACAGCTATTATTGCAAATAACAATATTAAAAGTGTCACTGTTGTGCGTATGGAAGTGCCTTGTTGTGGAGGAATTGAAAATGCTGTGAAACAGGCTTTACAAACAAGTGGAAAATTTATTCCGTGGAGAGTAGTTACTATCTCAACAGATGGAAAAATATTAGATTAACGGAGGAAGAAAAATGGATAGAAAAATGTTTTGTTTTCAGTGTGAACAGACAGCAGACTGTACTGCTTGTGTAGGTAAAGCAGGGGTATGTGGTAAAAAAGCAGATACTGCTGAGATTCAGGATAAGCTAACTGGTGCACTTATAGGCCTTGCAAGAGCTACCGAAGGCAACGAAAACCTAGTTACAAAAATTACTGATAAATTAATATTGGAAGGTCTTTTTACCACTATTACTAATGTAAACTTCAACAACGAAACTATTAACTCACTGATAGCACGTGTGGAATCAGAAAAAGAACGCCTTGTAACAAATTGTTTCTGTTGTTCCTCTGTTTGTGGCAGAAACGAAAACTTCGATATGAATGACTTATGGAATGCTGACGAGGATATACGTTCACTTAAATCACTTATTCTGTTTGGTATTCGTGGTATGTCAGCCTATGCATATCACGCTGAAGTGCTTGGTTATCGTGATGATGACATTAACAAATTCTTTTATAAAGCACTGGTTGCTATTGGTATGAAGAATTGGGGTATGGAAGAGCTACTCCCAATAGTAATGGAGGTAGGGGAGGTTAATCTTAAATGTATGGCTTTGCTTGATAAAGCTAACACCGAAACCTATGGTAATCCTATACCAACCGAGGTTACTCTTACTGTTGAAAAAGGTCCTTTCATTGTAATATCAGGGCATGATCTTTACGACTTAAAACAGCTTCTTGAACAAACTAAGGGTAAAGGTGTTAATATTTATACTCACGGAGAAATGTTGCCTGCACACGCTTATCCCGAGCTTAAAAGGTATACACATTTAAAAGGTAACTTTGGTACTGCTTGGCAAAATCAGCAAAAGGAATTTGCAGATATACCAGCTCCTGTTATCTTTACAACTAATTGTCTAATGCAACCTAAAGCAAGCTATGCTGATCGAGTTTTTACAACTGAGGTTGTATCTTATCCCGAGCTTGTACATATAGGTGAAGATAAAGACTTCACACCTGTCATTGAAAAGGCTATTGCACTTGGTGGGTATACCACAAATATGCATTTTACAGGTATCAACGGTGGTGAAAAGGTAATTACAGGCTTTGCTCATAATACTGTTTTGAGCATTGCAGATACAGTTATAGATGCAATAAAATCAGGTGCAATCAAGCACTTCTTTCTCGTAGGTGGCTGTGACGGTGCAAAAACTGGACGTAACTATTACACTGAATTTGTTAAGCATACACCTGATGACAGCATTATCCTTACACTTGCTTGTGGTAAATATCGTTTCAACGACCTTGACCTTGGCACGATTGGTGGACTTCCTCGTATTATGGATATGGGACAGTGTAATGACGCTTACAGTGCTATCAAGATTGCTATTGCTCTTTCACAAGCCTTTGAATGCGGTGTAAATGACTTACCTTTATCAATGGTGCTTTCCTGGTATGAGCAAAAGGCAGTATGTATATTGCTTACACTTTTGTATCTTGGTATCAAGAATATTCTGCTCGGACCTTCACTTCCTGCTTTTATTTCTCAAAATGTGCTTAATTACCTTGTAGAGAATTATAATATTGCTCCTATTAGTACACCAAAAAAAGATTTGAAAAAGCACAGACAGATTTAAGCTCAAAACAGAATAAACAGCATAATAAACATTTATCAATTAATAGTAATCACAAATGTATATAAGTAAATGGCTGATGTCGTCCGTAATGGATAACATCAGCCTTGAATTTATATCATTTGTTTTATGAATTCAGACAGCTTATTTCTTTTGCTACGGTTATGATTTACTACAAAAAGGAACATTGCAACCCTTACCTCTGATGATATGTCTGAATTAATGTACGAGAGTAAATCAAAGCTTCGTGAAGATTTTAAGAGCTTCCAGAATATGTTCCTGCTTAATAGAAGAAAAACCATGCTATTAAACGAGGCTATGAAAAGCTTAAAAACAGAAAAACTGGTTTATGAATTCTTCCATTATTTTGGTATGAACTGTTTTGCTCGCCATGGTAAGCTTTTCGAAAAGCACACTCATATTGAATATTTGCTCAAAGAAAATGGCTTTGAAATAGAGCACGAAAATGTGTATTATTCATCTGCTATCAAAGGTAATGAAAGCTCTGAGGTAGTAATTACAGCTAATAACCTAACAAAAGGCATCAGCAATATATAGAATTTAAAATTGATGACAATCATATTGGTGGTTGCTAGGTACATTATCTTGATGAAAGCACAGCATATCTACGCTGGATTTATGTAAATGTCGATATTACAGGCAAGGGTATCGGAACAAAATGCATAAATGCTTTAAAGCTTTTTCTTTATAAAAAGGGTATTAAACGCTTTGATATCGACACAGCTATCAATAATACTGTAGCTCAACACTACTACGAGAAAAATAATTTTATCTGTGAGGGTATTACAAGAAGTTATTATAAAAAGCAAGAAAAATAGCAAACAAAAAAGCTGAGAGATTTTACTTTATAAAAGAGCAAGGCAACAAACCTTTCTCTTTTTTGTTAGAGTTTATATACAAACTCTAAATCCTCTTTCCATTTAACTACAGCAAATTCATTAGAATCTTTTTTACCGTTAATTTGGATATTATGTTTTAAGTAAGAGATGACATATCCTTTTGAAACTTTACTAGACTCAATTAAAGCCTTCAACAATTCTTGTCGTTTTTTGGTTGATAAAGGACTATTCCAAGCAACAGAATATCCGTATTTTTTAAGCTTTGATTCCTGTGCTCTTTCAGGTGGTGTATAGGATATGGTATCAACATTAGATTTATCCTCAAACCCATCAGAGCCAAAGGCAAAAAAATCTTCTTTGGTTAATGTTCTTCTATGGATATTTAAAATTTTAATTTCAGAGTAAATTCTGTTAATCTCTTCTTCAATATTGAGTTTTGAAAATTGTGTTGTTTTTATGATATCTAATAATTTTGATATACTTAAAACAGCATCGCAAATTATTTTACATTGTTCAATAGTGATTATGGATTTGTTTCCATTTAATTTATCAGCAACTTTATTTGATATATAATTAATATCAAGTAGAGAAGAATTGAATAGGTTTTGATTGATTCTCTTTGTGGATTCTTCAATGTTCTTTTTATTGAATATGTTTAACATTGATAGTATCATGCTTCGTTGAAATTCTTCGGTCTTGGAATATTCATTAATATATTCTTTCATGGTTTCTTTAAAAATCTGGTTCAAGTTATCTCCTCCTTTAATACTATCATATCATAGGCTATTAACAATAACAAGAAAAATACAACAGCTTAATGGATAACTGCCTTACTTTTTCTCTGACACCATACTTTTCTCTTTGTTCAAGCCACTATGCCGTTGCCACTTTTGCCGTCCCTCAAGGGAAGTTCGTATTACTTGCTATCCTATCACTAATTTACTTAAATATATACAACACTTTTCAAATATGGTATAATAACAAAAAAGTGAGGATTAGCGATATGAGATGTAAAAACAGAAATTGCAACAGAGAAATAGGCGATTTTCCGTTCTGTCCATGGTGTGGCAAAGAGCAAAATAGCAGTAAGAAAGACGTTAAACGACCTAAAAGAGCAAACGGAACTGGAAGCGTGTATAAAAGAAAAGACAACAAATCTAATCCCTATGGAGCTATGAGTAGCTCAACGAGTGGGGAGAGGGTGTTTATTGGAAATTACCCTACTAAATATGACGCAATAAAAGCTCTGGAGCAATACGAAAGTAATTCTATTACTAATCCTAACGCTAATAGAAATGTTACTATAGAGTACATCTATTTAAATTATGTAGAGCAAAGCATTGAAACGCTTAGTGAGTCAGCTCAAAAATCTGCACGAATGGCATGGACAAGATTACGCACCATTCACAAAGTAAAAATCAAAGATTTAAGAACAAATGATTTGCAAAAAATAATCGATTTTTACGCTCACAAGCACCAAAAAACTGATAGCAGGGGAAACCTCTACTATATTGATAGCAAGGGCAAGGAAACCACTGAAAAAACGAATACACCTAAAATGCAAAAGCCTTTATCAAAAGGTACACTTGAGCAGATAAAAATACTTTTATCTAAAATTTATAAGGTTGCCGAGGCTAATGACTGGGTGGTTAAAAATTACTCTGCTTTTATAAACATAACTACTCCGACCGAGAAGAAAAACAATAAATCTCGCTTTACAGAAAAAGACTTAGCTAATTTCAAGGAACATCTTGAGGAATATGAGTATTTAGATTATGTATTATGTTTATGCTATTTGAATTTCCGTATTTCTGAATTTCTTGAGCTTACAATAGACAGCTACCATATATCAGAGGACGGAATTCCATATTTCCAGGCAGGAAAAAAAACCACAGCAGGAAGCAACAGAATTATTCCAATTCATCCTCAAATTCAGCCGTTGGTAAATAGATGCATTGACCGAAACGGAAAAACAATTTTCTGTGACAAAGAAACCTTAAAGCAAATGAAGCAATCAAACTTCAGATATAGATTTGATAAGCTTATGCAAAGCTTTGGATTTGGTCCGGAATACACACCACATTCTTGTCGTAGAACTTTCTCAACCAGAATGTCAGCAACTGGTGTAAGCGATGCAGACCTGACAGCTCTGATGGGACACACAAATATTGATGTTGACATCAATTATTACATAAATCAAGAGGTAAAAACTCTTTATAATGCTGTCAGCAAAATGGATTAGAATCAAGAAAAAACCTCTCTCCCAGGTATATTGCAACACAATTGCAACAACTAGGACAAAAATTCGCTGTTTAAAGCCGTTTCAAGATTAATACCAGTAATATTGAACTAATCTTGAAAATTTTTCTGTATTAGTGCCAAGCGTTTTAGTTTACAAATTTATATCAGAATATTTCAATTCCCACTCAAAGCAACTGATTAAACCTGCTTTGAGTGGGAATTTATTTTTATTCTAAGCTTTATAGAGTTTATTTTTGAAAATCATTTACTACTTCATTAATCACAAACACTATTTCAAAATCAAATATACTTAAACACAACCACTAACGTAACTTGCAAATATTAAGAACCTATTCCTCAATATTACAACTTGCGTAACTTGTAAACATTGCGAACCAGTTCCTAAGTATTACAATTTACACAACTTGCAGATATTGAGAGCCGACTCCTAAGTATTACAACTTGCGTAACCTGTAAACATTAAGAACCGATTCCTAATCATTACAAGATCACTGTTTTATAACCCCCTTATAAAATCAAGCTTTTTTATGATTTTGTCTGTTATAGTTTTTAATAAATTTTTATACTTTTCTATAATTTTGTTGACTGACTTTTTTATATATAGTATAATATTAACAGATAAACTCAAATTCCTAAACAGAATATTATCGAAACGAGGTAAGTATATTTTGAAAAAAAGCGACATTAAATTCGACACTTCCGAGTTGATTATCTTACTTGCTTCAAAGCGTATAAAATATATTGATTTATGCGACATTTTAAGACAGTCACAAGCAACGGTTTATAAGAAAATTAATGGTGAGATTAATTTCTCTGCTTCAGATATATACCGTTTGGTAGAACAATTAGAAATCCCTTTAGAACAAATAAATAAATATTTCCTTACAATAGAAACTCCAGATAACACATCAGTTACAAGCGAAAGTATTCTTAAAAATAATGATTTACTAACTAATGATAAAAGCGATTCTGTTTTATAAGCTTAAAATATTAGTTTAAAACAGCTAAAGATAGGTATGGTTACAGGTTAATTGAAAGGAGACTAGCAAACTCTCCCCTTCTTGTTTTGAGTTTTGCTTTATTCGTCTAAAATGAGTAATACAAAAATAGTAAAAGAGATAATAGGTATTATCCACGACCTTGAATATGTTAGTGATAATACTGTAATAACAAATATTACATTCTCCACCTTATCAACTTATGATGCAATTTCTGATTGGACAGTTCATCATCTTAAAGAAAAATATTCTTTAGGTAAGGATTATCTCTTAAACATCTATTATAGTAAGACCAAGGGTGGAAAGATTAATACAGACAAACAGCATAAGGTAAGTATCGTTTTTAAATTACTTGAAGACAGATATGATACACATACTATCCAACAAATATTAAACACTGATTATAATATTTATATGTCAGAAAACAGTGTTAATAAGATTAAAAGTGAAGTTGTTAGATTGCTCGCCTCTCTTCTTTTTCACAATAGTTAAAGGTAGGTGCTATTATGTCATTAATTATAAGTACAGAGCAATTTAAAATATTACTTAGCAACTTTAACTTATTTAAAAATATTTCAATATCTAATGGCTCCAATCACTTGCTTGTTGTTCCTGAGGACGATAAAGATATGATTGATCTCAAAAAACAAGCTAAAGTTTTGTTAACTGCTTTTTCTTTACTTATTGATTGTATGAAAAGAGCTATAAAACAAGTCGAAAAAACTTGTAATGTTATCGAAATAAAAATCATACAAGATATATGTGCTAATAGATTTTCTTCTACCTCAGCACAGTGTAAATATTCTACTTGTGAAAAAACGGCCTTAGCTTATAGACGTAGATTAGTTGAAGATATATATTTTAAAACAATAACCGAAATAGGGCGAGCTACTGGAGTGAAAACTGAGATAGTAGACAAACTTGTAGTCCCATTTTCTATCCCTACTAACCTAAGCTATAATGATATTTTTAACCTTTATCCAGTAATAAAAAAGAACATTACATATAATTACTTTAATAGAAATGACGAATTTTTTTATGATATATTTCAAGAAGATATTATCGAAGCAAATATTGATTTTATTAAAGCTCTTGAAACTGTGATGATGATTATAAAAGCTATTGATCCAGTGACACTTGCCAATACACCTGTTTATTTGGGCAATGCACGAAAAAGAACCTTCTCTCCATCACAAACATCCCTTCGATATAAAAACCTTTTTAAGCAAAAAAATGAGTTAGTAAATTCACTTCAGATACTTTTATGGTTATATAAACAATCAGATAAATTGATATAAACACATCGGAAAAGGAGCAAAAAAAATGAAGAATAAATCAACTATTAAAATCGGAGTTAACTATCCTAAAGGTGGTGTAGGCAAAACTACTACCACAATTAATCTAGGATATGCACTAGCAGAGTTAGGGTACTCTGTACTTTTAGTAGATATGGATAGAGAATCTTATCTTTCAGCTTATTTTGAAAAGAGAGACGAAAATAAAAATTCAATATACGAGGTAATGAATAAGCTTTGTACACCTGAAGAAGCTATCGTACCTATTGATTTTCCTAAAAAAGATGAAAATATCGTTTACGATTTAATCCCATCAAACAAGAAGTTTGATGAAATGGAAGATATTTTGTCAAGAATGACTCGTAAGCAAGAATACACACTAAGAAATTCTTTAAAAAGCATTGAGAATAAATATGATTTTATTTTATTTGACTGCCCTCAGTCTGGTATTCGTGTTAAGGTAAATATACTTGCAATGGTAGATTATACTCTATTAACCTGTACTCCAGATCCAACAGCAGTTCAAGGCTTTGATGCTGCTATTAAAGAAATCACTAATGCACAGGAAATGGACAACCCAGATATGAAGGTTTTAGGCATTGTTCTTTGTATGCAGGAAACACGTCTTAACTACAAAAAAAGCTTTACTGACCTTATGAACGAGCAAAGCTACTATCATTGCTTTAAAACTTCTATCAGAAAAAGCTCCGCTATTCCAGAGGCTAACGCTATGGCTTTACCTGTAATTAAGTATAAGCCAAAATCACCAGGAGCTATTGATTATCAAAACCTAGCTCTGGAAGTTCTTGATGAAATAAACAAGACATCAAATTAATATTAAAGAAAGGGAATAATTTATGGCTTTCAAATTTAATATTGATAAATATTCTAATATTGGTTCTCATGTATCGGACAAGAGCCGACTTCCTAAAAAAAGCGAAGAAGAGCTTCAAAATCTTGCTCGTAACATTGATAACGCTATTAGAGTTGAGCAAAATCTTCCCCCTATTGAAGATGCCGAAAACAGCAATCTTGAGAAGTCTCAAAACTTCTATAAAATACCTCTTGATAAAATCAAATTAAGCCCTTACAACAAATTCAGACAGTTTGATGATAAGGAAGAAAACAGTATCGAAAGTCTGAAGCATAGCTTGTCTATGGTAGGACTTATTCACCCACTATTAGTTAACGATAACAATGATGGTACCTATACAATTATTGCTGGTGAAAGAAGATACCGTGCAATCACTGAGCTAGGCTGGGAAACTGCAACCTGTCAGATAACAAACATCAACAACATACTTGATACTCGTATCGCAATTTACCAAGCAAATACAGAAACACGAACATATACTACTGAAGAAAAATTGGTGCTATGCGAAGAATTAATTGAAATATTAGAAGAACGCCAAAAAGAAACTGGCGTGCATGGTTCTATACTTCAAAAATGTGCTGATATTTTAAATATCTCATATCGTCAAGTAACTAAGTATAAGCAAATACTTGATAAGAAGAAGCAACTAGAAAGTCTTGGTGAAGAGGTTAATCTTGTTTCTGTGGACGGCGAAGGAAAATCGCTTAATAAAATTAATAAGGAATTAACCGAAAAGCTTAACGAGATTAATGGTGTTACACCTGATGAACCAGAAGCCACTGACGAAAATAACACTACAGAAAACACCACACCAGAGCAAGTTTCTACACCACATTACGAGCAAGAATTTACAACTGATATTACAGTTAATACATCTGACAACAGCTCACAGAATAACACCCAAGAAACAAATAATACACCTCAAGCAGAAGATAATAATTCTGATAACGAGGTTACAAATAGCTCTGTAAATGATGAAATTTCAAAAAATCCAGAAAATTTAGAAAATTCAGAAAAGACCTTTGAGCAAGAGTCTGAACAAAAAACCGAAAACAACCAAGAAGCCGAAAATAAATCTGAATCAACCGAGACTTTAAATACTAATCAAGAAAATACAACCGAGATTGCCACTACAAGCAAAGAAACACTTACTTATCCTATTTTTGAAGGACAATACAAAGGCGAAACCGTAACTGGTATTGGTTTTAATAATGGAAATGTATTCCACCTTGTTTGCATTAGTGTTAATGAGCAAGGTAATATTGGAATTAAGGTTGTAACCCCAGAACAAGATTCCATTCATATTATCGGAAACAAGAATTGTTTCTCAAACGATTAAGCTTACACCACACCCCACATAGAGAGAGTTTACTTATTCAGAGTAAGCTCTCTTTTTTGTTTTTATACTACCTATTCAAATTTTTCGGCAAAAAAAGGAAAATAATTTTAAATATTTTCTGTTAATATAAATTATGCTTATATTAAACGAAAGGAGCTTGGGAGGATTCATACCTCACTATAAAACCAATGGATGATAAAATTATAGATGTATTAAAGATTTTTGGATGTCTTTCAAAATTTGAGATTCAGGGACTTGTTGATACCACAGTTAATAAACCTAGCAAAGCATTCATTTCTTCATTCAATTATCTGCTAAAAAATCACATTATTATTAAAAATAACGATAATACTTTTTCAATAAATACTTATAGTAATTTTCCAGTGGCAAATAAACACACTATCGCACTAAGAAATTTTGCTAGAATTGCAATTATTTACCGATATAACAACTTACATATCACAGATTATTACCTAGACGAAAGCAAACCTCTTCTTTCTATGTTACTTGTTCATAACTCTGGATTTGCAAATTTAATCTATATACCATATACAAATGTTTTACCCTTTATAGATACAGTAAAGTTAAAAGTCACTTTATCTAATATCACATCAGATGAACCTATTATTCTTTTACTAGATACAAAAGAACAATTTTTCCCCATTTACGAAATAATCGAAGAATATAGTTTACAAAAAGGCTTAGGTGTCATTTATATAAAAGACGATTGTAATGATGTAAAATATCAGTTCCCAAAGCAACGCTATATTTACAAGGACGGTGAATTAAATGAGGTCTGATACACTAATTATCAATGATGTTATAACAGGTATAGACACGTGTATTGATACCATAATAGATATAAAATATGAAATCGAAAAAATTAAACTCAAAGACCTTCATAAAAACTCTAATCATATACAAGATATAAACACCCTTACAACATCTCTTAACAGGCAAATAAATTTTATAAATAGCAGAGTGAACGATATTTTATTTTGCCTGCAAGAAAGTATTTCAAATACAAAAAACATTCCTCATTATGAAGAATATACTCTTGTGCAACTATCCGATTACTTGTATAAATTAGTTCTACCACCACTTTTGAAAAAAACACATTCCTTATATAGTGCTCCACAATTAAGATATAAAAGAGTAATTAAAGAAATAACAGAAGAAACCTTTGTAATAGCTAATATAAAACAATTTAAAAAAGCCGATATAGTTTTTCATTCGGTAATTAGTGACTCCAAATATTATATAGATGCTGACCATCTTCAAGTACATCATATTTTAAATTCTCTTGTACCATTTTTTATCTCTGATGACTCTCCTGAATATGTAAATGTTCACTACCAAACAACGGTCATTCCCACTATATCAAATAACTATACAGTGGTATTTATCATTGGAGATAATAACAATACGAGAGAAAATTTCATTAATTTTCTTCAATCTGACCATTATAAAAAGGTGTAGTATTATATTTTTAAACTTGTGACCATATTTTATAAGATTTGATTTTAAAAAACTAATTTTCATTCAAAAATCCAATAACAAATCCCTCTAAAACCTCAAAAATTTACCCCAAAAAAACTGTAC
Organism: Acutalibacteraceae bacterium; assembly: GCA_036311185.1. GTDB lineage: Bacteria > Bacillota > Clostridia > Oscillospirales > Acutalibacteraceae > CAG-964. The sequence continues at coordinate 22,646 of JAXJQK010000286.1, forward strand.
ATAAAATGACTTTTTTCAAAAACTCTTTTATGTACAGTTTTAAATATTTATTTTTTGCCTTTATTATACGATTTTTCAAACCTAAAAATTTATTTTAAATTGTTCATCTAAGGAAAAGGTTGAACGAAGAACAACACCAATCCACGAAAGGTGGTAAATCTATGAGCTTAAACAATACAGGCAACTTCAGTCAAAACCAGAGCGAAGAGCAAAATAAGAATATTTTATCAAATCTTCCATTATCACATTACCTATTATGCCTAATCGCACAAAGCGAAGAACTATATCGAAGCACACTGCGAGATACTTTGTCTCTTTATTACAGTCCAAATACAATACGAAAAACTATAAGCAGACTACGCCAAAAAAATCTTATAATCTTCCACAAAGACCATTCAATATATAGTTACACTCTATCTCAAGAGGGAAAAAACAAGCTAAAAAAAATAGATGGAGTATTAGCTGCTTATTGCGAAAACCAACACTACCGTTTAGCTAAAAGAAATAAAAACAAAGGAACAGCAGAGGTGCTTATCGCTTTAAATTACTGTGGAGTAAAAACTCTTCCTCAAATAAAACCTCAACTTTCTCAAATAAAAACTCTATCACCTGAAGAACACCTTTATTTCTACACTAAAAAAGAAATATTAAATAGCTATACAGGAACATCAATGATCCAAATTAAAAGAAGCATATTCAAAGGATTATTGTTTATTCGTAAGCAACCATACATTGTATATTCTATATGTGATAAATCAATCCCTATGCGAGCGAACGAAACAAAAATGTTTCAAACAATATCAAAAATGGCAGAGCAAGGCTTCTGGGGAATTCACATCAACACTCCTCGTTTATTGATATTTTTCGAAAATAGCAAATTATTTACAGAATGGACTTTCCAAAAGGATAAAAAAGAAATTTGTGCTAATAATTTTCGTCAGTATCTTAATGATGTCGTTTTTTACAGTAAAGATATTTTCCAGGCTTTAGTTCCAACAAACGATAACCTCAAAATTGACAAAAATTTAGAACTACTAAAACTTATTATTCAGAACAAGGAACTTGAAGACTACCTGTACTACACCTATTTAAATCAAACTAAACCGGTATCAAACACCGACACTAAAAAACATGTACTATGTGCTGACAGAGATTTAAACGGACACCCTTTCTATATCAACATTACAGGTGCTACTCATACCATTTTAAAAGCTATTTCTTCAATAAAAAAATATAGCCGAACCAAGGAAGTCAATAAAATGAGTATTGGAATATTAGAACATCAATATTCACTAATATCAGAACTAATCAATCGAAAAGATTTCAATAAAAAAACCTCAATATACACAATATCACTTCAAACGGCTCTTGATATGATGAAAGACTTAACTACTAAGGAGGATGCACAAAACTAAGAACAATTTTCTGGAAAGTGCAAATTACTATGAAATTCGAATTAAGAAAAAAAGTAAACACCGTAAGAAATCAGGCATTTAAAACCAAACAGTCACTCCCTAAAGCTAGATTTAAGCTTATAGTGAAACTTATTGCTTTATTTTTAGCTTTTATCATAGTTGTTTATCTAATTGGATTAATAACACAATTTTTTATAGGAGCAGCAACACAATCCTTAGTCCTTGAATCAATAAACAAAAATTTTTTTAGTTGCATAAAATTCGCATTTTACTTTAAATACAGTAAATTAATTTGGTTTATTACAATAATGATTATATTAGTTATTATTATTAAATCGTTCACCTTTAAAGATGATAAGGAATTTTCCGAAACTGGAGAATATGATAGCCGTTCCTTCTATTATTCAGAAAAAGGTGACTATGGAACAAACCGAAAATTAACTATCGCTGAAATGGAAGAAATTTTTGATCTAACCAAATATAATAATATCCCAGATTTAACTGACCTTAACACTGAACAGTACGCAACAATCCTTAATTCTTATGAAGGTCTCAAACCTTCAAATAAATCCAATAAAAAATCACAATATCAAAAACCCCTTGCAATTAAAAAGAAAAACAAACATCATACAGATATTGCCGATCAAACAATTATCGGACAGGAAATAACCCCTTCAAACGAAGCTGGCAGAATTATTACTTGGTCTAAAGATACTTACTTCAATCCAAATATATTTGTTGTAGGCTCTCCAGGCACAAGAAAAACTCGTTGTCTTTCAAACAATTACATTTTACAAGCATTAAGACGAGGCGAAAGCGTAGTTGCTGTTGATACCAAAGGTTCTCTTTACAGTGATTTCAGTAAAATGGCTATTTCTCTTGGATATAAAGTAAAGATATTAAACCTAAAAGAATTAAATCATTCAGATGGTTGGAACCCACTAGCTACTCTTGATACGCTTGATAAAATACAAGTGTTATGTGACACCATAATAAGTAACACATCCGGAGACAGTCCTGATCCATTTTTCGATAAGGCTGAGCTTTCTTTATTAAAAGCATTAGTTACCTATGTTTCTTTAGACACTGAGAAGCATAAAACTGACCCTCGTGAAAAGAATTTAGTTACCGTCTTCAATATGCTCATTAATAATACCCATCAGGAACTTGCAAATACTTTTGAAACACTTAAACGAGAAGAACCTTCTCATCCAGCACTGCTATCTTGGAATGTCTATTTAAAAGCAGGCGAAAAATTAACTCCGAATATTCAGCTAGGCTTATGTAACAGGCTTCAGCTTCTACAAACTACTGAAGTACAGCATATTTTAGCTAACAACGATATAAACACAACAGAAATAGGTATAGAGCCAACAATCGTATTTTTGCGTTTTTCAGATCAAGACCTTACTTATTCAATGATTTCATCTCTATTTTTAACCTTCATATATATCGATTTAGTAAACTACGCTGATGCACAGCCTGACCTTATTCTTCCTAAAAAAGTAACAATGCTGCTTGATGAGTTTTGTAACATAGGTGTTATTGATAACTTCACATTAAAAATATCAACCATCCGTTCAAGAGGAATTGTTTCAGTTGTTATTGTTCAAGATATCCCTCAAATAATGAATCGTTATCCTGAAGGGCTTTGGGAAGAAATTATTGCCGCCTGCGATACTTTAATCTATCTTGGTGGAAACGATAATACAACTGGTAAATATATATCATCATTAACTGGAGAAGCTACCATCTCTATCAAAAATCGTGGTCTTAGGTACGATATTAATGCAACTGTAAGTACAGATAGTAACTCCACTAATAAAAGACTGGTTTATACCATAGGTGAAGTTCTCTCGCTTCATCCAGACCACCAACTTGTAAGGATTAGAGGTAAACAAATTTTAGAATGTTTGAAATATGATTACAGCAATCATCCTGACACCAAATACATAGTAAGAACAAATGTAAACCATCATACACCTATAAGAACACATCACATTTCATCAGTAAACAATAATGATATTCCTATCGAAAAAAATAGCAATACACAAAACAAACCTAAAACATCAGTATATGTTCCTGAATCATCAGAGGTTCTTAAATATCCTACTCAGCAAATGACCGAATTTCATAATCCCTTTAAAAACAACGACAGAAATACCAGCAATATCTTTGGTTGTTTTTGATGAAAAACAACCGTAAAAACGCTCCTCGAAGATGAGGAGCGTTTTTATATGCTTTATAATCAGTAATTATTTTCTATGTATTCATTTATGGCTATTCTTATTAACTCAGACAAGGTGATTCCTTTTTGTTCAGCAAATTTATCTAAACCCTTTTTTACTTCTGTTTCTACATAAAACTCAATTCTTTTCTTTGCTGGCTCTTCTGTAATTTGATTTATTAAATCAACAGCACCTTCACCCTGAGTATCATTCAACCACTGTATAGCAGCGTCATCAGATATTGGTTTTATATATTCTTTCGCACCATCAGACTTTCCAAAAAACATATTTTTTTCAAAGCCTTCACCTTCGTATATAAACAAGAAAAACTCACTGGTTTTTTTACGATAAAGACTTACAGACGCATACGCAGGATCTTGCTCTGATTTTCCGTTATCAGTTGTAGCAATCAGCTCTGCTGAATCAGTATCATAAAATTTTGAACCGATTCTCTTTTTCATTTCGAACACTCCTTTGCAATAAACCTTTTATCTATTACAGATATTATATCGTATAACTTAAATAGCTTCAATAATTCATTGCAAAATGTTACATAAAATTTACAGGTTGTGGAAGTTGTTATCTTTAGGAACCAGTTCCTAGTATTTGCAAGTTGTGGAACCTGTTGCTGTTAGGAACCGGTTCCTAATACTCTCAAGTTGTGGAACTTGTTATTCTTAGGAACCATTTCCTAATATTTTCAAGTTTCGTAACCTGTAAATATTATTGCCATAGCTTTAATTACATATTCATTCGCAAAAAATTGAACACTATATTTTTTCTGATTCTTATGGTAAAATCAATATAAGGTGCTATATTAAGAATCTAATGGTAATTTGTATTTTAAATATAGAGAAATCCTGATTATAGGACTTCTAAAATGATATATTATAATTAACAAATACTTATTTTTCTAAAATCAATTTGATAACAAAATTCTTATTCAATCTTAATTCTTTATTAGCCTAACGAAAGGTATTTATATGAACGACCATACTTTCTATCGTAATAATAAAATGTCTATCACGCTTGAAGAAATAATTAAAAAGTTTAATTCCTTTGAGGAATTTGAGCATGAATTTTCTGATGAGTTTCTAAACTTAGATAATCAAATAGGAGATTACCTAAGTGAGTTACTGTACAAATATGATAAAAAGGCTTCTGTGGTTTCGATAGATGCCAAACAGTCAGCAAGCTATCTGGGAAACATCATTAATGGCAGAAAAAATAATCCAAGACGAGATGTTTTAATATGTATCTGCTTAACTATTGGCACTACATTTGACGAAGTTCAGTATTTACTTAAATATGCAGGAAAAGCTCCTTTATATGTTCGCAATAAAAGAGATGTAATTATTTGGTTTGGCTTTATGAAACATGAAAGTCTGGACACTGTAAATATTAATCTTGTTGATAGAGGTCTTACTCCTCTTTACAAAGACCAATAAAAATGCTACTGTCAGAAGTAGTGATTCTGTTATTTCTCATATATAATAAAGACACAGCAGTAATGTTGATAAAAAATTTAAGGAGAAACAACAATGACAGAACTTATGACTATAATTGCACAGGCATTTTACGGAAACAGAACCTTAACACACATCGTACGTGATGATTTACCTTATTTTCTTTGTGGTATTATGGATAAAGCCTTTTACAATTCAGAATACAATGAACCTCTTGATGAAACAATAATTGAGCTTCCTGTTAAAGGTACTGCTTTGGTTTATAACAAATATGCTGAAGAAAAAGCTAAAAATGACACTGAATACACCAAACCTCTGGCAAGTATTCCTGAGTTAAATCTTACACTACTCAGTAGATGCATTCTTTGTGGAATTGACGATAGTGGTAATCTAACCTCTATTACTCCAGAAAAATGTAAAGAAGCAATAAAGTATTTAAGCCTATAAAATTCAATATTACCTATAAAGAGTACGTGAGAGACAAGCTCTATGACCGTACAGCAACCTGCGTTTGCAAGGTGCTAAAGCTTGACCGATAGGATTTATCTCATGAGCCTGTCGGTAACGATAGGCTCATTTTTTTCGTACTCTTTTATAATATAACAAAAGGAGTAGATTTTTATGAAATCAATTAAAGAAATAGTTATGAAAGAAAACAGACCAGTGTATATCCACACTCCATCAAAGGCAACAGCCATTGATTTTCTTAGACAAGCCGAAAAAGAATGCTTTTTGTTTGCTGATGGTAAAAAGCCTTCAAAAAAGGCTTGGGATGATTTTTTTGCTCTTCGCCAAAACCTGACAATAAACTACATAGGCTTTAATGGTAGACTTCATTGGCAAAGTAAGGATGAGGGCATTCTTAGAGTAGAATATAAAGACTTATTTGAATAATATTCTTTATATCCTGACTTTTTAATTTTTTATAATCTGATATTTCGTAACATTTAACTTTTCGGAACGGGTTCTCAATTGCTGCACCTCAAGGAACTTGAGGCTTTTAGGAACTGATTCTCAATTATTACATCTTGTGTAACTTGTTGTTTTTAAGAACTAGTTCTTATATCTTACACTTTACGGAACTTGTAACCTTTAGGAACCGGTTCTCAATTCCTACAACTTACGGAACTCGCTTAGTTGGATTTTAATTATTTCTTGAAATTAAATAATTAAAATGCTATAATGACAGTGTTATTTAAACTATTTAGTTTACTTATTAAATGCCATCAAGAGCATTTAAGTTAGCTTACTTCATTTTTATGAAGCAAGACTTAAAGACAAATTCAATTTGTCACCTTAAAGGGAGTATTATCTCTTACAGGCAAATAGCTATTAGCTAATAAATTTTTTGTTAAATACACTTACTTTGATTGTTTGAAAAAACACTCAAAGTAGGTGTTTTTTATTTTATAAACCAAAGAAAGGAAATTATTAAAAGTCCAGCATTGATCACGCTGGCAGGAAAAGCAAAAAGAAAGGATTGAAAAATTTTGAAAGAAGTAAAAATCGGAGACTTAGTTGTTCTTCTAGAAATGAAGGACATCCAAGCTCCTCCTAAAGGGACAACAGGTGTTGTGCAACATATTGATGACGCAAAACAAATTCATGTACACTGGACAACTGGTAGTTCTCTAGCTCTTATTCCTGAGTTAGATAAATTTGATATTATAAAAATCAAGTATCATATCTCCAAAGAAAATCTTGAAATTTTCAAAAGCGATTTAAGTAATGGAAAAAATGATTTCTTTTATGGAGCAATTCCTATATTAGATGTTATAGATATTTACAATAGCAATCAAAATTTCTTTGAAAGCATTTGGTCCGTAGCTAAAAGAAATAGAATCACTTCTGAGCAATTCTATAAAGCAAATTATCATTGCTACAACAACACAGATGAAACATTTGAAACTCTTTTGACTGAAGTGATAAAAGAAATTGAAAAGAAAAACATCGACAGATGGTTTTCGTACCCAGATAGCAAACATTTTGTATGGATGTCTTTTAATCAAGAGGAACATAAATACTACCGTGTTGTATTTGATTATAGCGAGTTGCAAAACGAACTTTATCTTAGTGGCCCAAATCTATTATACACTTCATTATCTTTTGAATTAACTTCTGATAAAACTACTGTTTATTCTAACAGCAATCTAATAGATGGATACAATGCTCTTCATAACAACGCTTATGCGATTACTGATGTAAACGATGAAGACATCGAAATTATATACGAAAAACTTGTCTCCACTCTTGCTTATCACGGATACCGTTATTTAGTTCTAACGACAAGTGATGCCTTTGAATATGATTTCATCATTTATGACATCCAAACAAACGAATATGCAGAAAAAGAAAACGGTGAGTATTATTTATTTGAAGACGAAGATTCTGCAAATAAATGTTGTGAAGAACTAAATAAAACAGGAGTTAAATAACTATACCAATGCTAGAGTTTTCAAATGAATAAAATCCATCTCTGATTTTGACATTCGTAAATTTATATGAAAGGAATATAATTATGAGTAATCTTCCATCTGTACCAGCTAGAACTACCAGAAATGCTGTACAAACAAATACTAATAACAATAAAAATCAAAAAAATACAAATCAATCTCCAAAAAATAATTTTGTGGATACCACATTTTATAGTATTCATACCAATAAGGTGTTTTTAAAAGCTAAACACGACTTCTATCATTACAAAAGACAACATCTATCTTTTGTAGAACATGATCCACAAAATTTCAAATGCTTGCAAAATATTGAAATTTATCTTAACACAAAATTCCTACTCTCTTTAATAGCTGATGTTGAGTCTGGTCATCTAGCTAGATTAATAAAATCCGAACTGGATAAAGGAAATAAATATCCTCAAGCCGTATGGCAATCTAATTTAGGTGGTGTTCACGAGGAAAAGGCAAAGCGAGCTGATGGTAAGGCTATTTTCAGATATTTTACAATCTCTCCAGGTAGTCGTTTTCCCTTTGTTATCACAGCTTACGAAGGACCGGGCAAAACGAATCCGAAGACAAGAATAATTGAGCCTGATGGAAAGCCAGAAAAGGTTATTCGAGTCCCAGCAGACAGAGAAGATTTTTTAGCTTTTATCAAGGCTATGAAAATGAATTATCTTGCATTTCTTTCAGCAGAAAGTGTTAAAAGAATGATGTTTGATGTAAGCAACAACTAAAAAATTTTCAAATAACTATTTTTACAGAAATTGAAAGTTTTCGCAACTTGTAGTAAACTGCTTATAATCTTTAGGTGATGGGTAGTTAACTTAAAAAATTATTGAAACACCCTATTTAATAGGGTATAATATAAATATGAGGAAGAATAATAAATAACCCGAATTTACGTACAACTTCCAATGTTTCGTTCCAAATTGAAATCGCTTGGACTTAACGAAAACAACTTAAAAGATTACAGGAAGAAATACTCCTTGATCCAAAAACTAGTACTATTATTAGATAAACTGATGGTATTAGGAAAAATACGTTTTGAATTTAAACGCAGAAGCAAAAGTGGTAGCATTCGTGTTATATATATTAACTTTGAGGTTTACAAAAAGATTTATCTTATTACTGCATATCCTAAAAATAAGAAAGATAATCTTTCAAAAGTTGAAAAAATGAACTTAGAGAATTAGTCAATGTTCTCGAAAATCAGCTTAAATAAAGCAAACAGGGAGGATTGATTATGTCAGTATTTGATGAAATTAAAATAGGATTAAACGAAGCTATTGAATACGAAAGAGGTAATTTAAAGGTTAATACAAAAACTCTTTCTATTACCCCGATTGAAGTCTTTACTGCAAATGAAATTAAAGATATTCGCAAAAACGCAGGAATGACACAAATGTTGTTTGCTAAATTCCTTGGTGTATCCTTAAAGACCGTAGAAGCTTGGGAATCAGGAAAGAATCATCCTAACGGAACTGCTTGTCGACTTTTGTCTCTTACAAAAAAAGATCCACAGTTTCCTAAAAAATCAGGTATAGTTTTCTAAACCTCTTATTTAGCAAATATCGCCATAAAGCCTCTATCTTTAGCTATGGGGATCTAAAAAAATTATATTTTAAGTGAGTAACAATTAACAATCTAAAAAAAGAGCTATTTTACTGAATAAGTACAATAGCTCTTTTATTTTGGCAAAAAAAGGAAAATAATTTTTTCTCTTATCTGATAGAATTATAACTGCGTTCAAAGCGAATAAAAAGAAAGGAGTCGCAAGGTTTATTACCTTGCAAAAATAATGAAAATGGAACAAGACAATCACCCAAACATCTCCATAGACATATCAGAAATTAATCCTTTAATTCCTAGTTCTGACATACTCTCTGATATAGCTTATGAAGTATTTGAAGATGAGGTAGCACCTAATATTAGAAATAATGCTCCTCTTATGGAACCTGAAGATATAGATGAAGCTTTTTCAGACATTGCAAATGATATCTCTATAACAGCAATAGAGGATATTGATGAAGATGAGGACGAGGGCTTTTCTCCGAATCCAAATATTCTAGAAGGATTTAAAGTTATAAACTTTTATTATCCAAATGGTAATATCAAATCTGAAAGAGAGTTTAATTCAGACGAGATTGCGTTAAGAAACGCTCATATTCATAACAAAGTACTCACTGGAACACTAGTTGGAACTCATACTACCAAACTCGGTGTTGTAGCGAATGTTTCTTATGGTAGATTTAACATCATTATTCCTGCCATTAAGATGTGTATAGATATTAATAATATCGTTAGCATCACAAGAAGTAACCTAGAAAAACAATTAAAAAGACCACCAACTGATATAGAAATTAAA
>JAXJQK010000287.1:0-7005 GCA_036311185.1 Acutalibacteraceae bacterium
ATAAAAAGATTTAAAATTTTATCTTCTCGTTACAGAAATAAACGTAGAAGATTCGCTTTGCGTGTTTCTTTAATTTGTGGTATTTATAATTTCCAAATGTAGGTTATCGAACAGGTCTATTATAGGATTGTAAAATAAAGTGCATAAGTTAGAAAATAACTAGCATACTTTATTTTACAATCTTTTTAATTTCTTTGAGTGATTGTAACAGATTAATATTCACGTCAATCTAATTTTGAAATAATTTTGTAATCGAAAACAAAGCCCAAATATGTCATAATAAAAATGGGTGAAGAAAATATGAATAGTTTTGAAAAATTATAAGAAAAAATGATTGAAGCAGAAAAAGAATGTGACCACAAAGGTTATTATTATAAAATATCAGATGTTTTAACAATAATGGTGTGTGGAATGCTATGCAATCTACAAAGTATATCAGATATGTACGAATGGGCAAAAGCAACACCAACGCAAGAATTTCTAAAAAAAGAGTTCAATATATATAAATTGCCATCTTTACAACCTTATAGGATATGTAAAACCTGAAAAATTCAATAAGCTCTTTATTGAATGGGTAGAAGAAATCTTACAAGAGAATAAAGACGAAAGAACCATTGCCATTGACGGAAAAACTATATGCTCAACAGACCAATGTTCAGAAAACGGTAAGCCATTACACATTTTAAGTGCAATAACCTCAAAAAGTAAGTTAATACTAGGTTCATTACCATGTGAAACAAAAATTTCTGAGCCAAAAATATTTAGAGAGTTAATAAGATATGCTTGATATAAGTGGTTCAATAGTAGTCGCAGATGCACTTCGTTGTAAGAAAAAATCAGCAGAAAATGTTATAGAAAAAGGCGATTATTTGTTTGTAGTAAAAGATAATGAAGCAACACTTCGTAAGGATATAGAATTAAGTGTGTGAGTTATAGGAATAGCTTGCACATATTTTTGATAGCTTCTACAGAGGCTCCAATGTAGGTTCTCAAAGAGGCAACGGACTTGGAGTTTATATATGCCGTAAGTTGAGTTGTGCAATGGGCGGAGATGTTTTTGCAGAAATTGAAGATAACTTTATGTGTATCTCTGTTGTGTGTAAAAAGAAGTAAGTTTTAGTGATATATGACAAACTGTTGAATAATAAATCAAAATGAAAAAATAACAGGTTTATTGGCACAGGGATTTGAACACTGATAGCGAACTATGATAGATAATACTATCATACAGTTGTATGATATGCATTTTTGCACAGTAGTAGACAAAATTATAAATCCATACACAAAATAAAACAACCCAGCAGTAAAAATTCGCTTACTACTGGGCTTTTTCTTGGAGCTGATAAACGGACTTGAACCGTCGACCTACTGATTACGAATCAGTTGCTCTACCAACTGAGCTATATCAGCAAATGTTATTAAATCATTTTTAATTAAGTAGGAAATGAAGAAAATTATAGATTTATTATATATTTTTACTAAAAATAAATCAATACTTTTTGAAAAAATAAAAACAATAGCGACAGTTTTTCACAAAATGGTAAAGCAGGACATTCTATAATTATAATTAATATATAAATTATCTTAATGGAGTGTTAATATGAAAGAATTAGGATTGAAGCTAAAGTATTATAGAGATAACTGCGAGCTTTCACAGCAGCAGGTTGCAAATATCCTTAATATAGATAGATCTACTTATACTTATTATGAAACAGGAAAAACTACACCAAGTGCAAGTATGCTGTTAAAGCTTTCTAAAATTTACAATGTACCATGTGCTGTATTCTTGGAGTGTATCAATCAGGAGCTTGAGCTTAATTCAAAGGTTGCTGATAGTGTAACAAAGGGTGGAATATCAAATTTATATGAAGAAAGTATGGATGATAAAATATACAGTTTGACTAAAGATGAAAAAGATGTCGTAATTGCATATAGATTACTTGATAATAATAAAAAAGAAGAGCTTAGAAAGGTTATTGATGAGCTTGTAAAAAAAGATTAATAAAAATCCCTGAATTAGTAAATAAACTGATTCAGGGATTTTTTTATTTTATACTTATGAAAAAATAGAATTAATACAATAAATTGTAAAAAAGTCCTTTAATTTTTATTAAAGTTTTGTTATAATTAACTTAACTTCATATAAAAGGTGGTATATATATGAAAGGACATAAAGATTATAAGGTATCTTTGGCTAAGGTAGTAAAGGAATTACAGCTGGAGATTGTTTATACACCGTTTGACCCAAATGAGATTTATATAACATCTCCTAATGTTATTCGTCCAGGTATTGAACTTACAGGATATCTTGAATTTTATAATCCTGATAGACTTATGGTGCTTGGAAATACAGAATATGCTTATCTAAAAAGATTTGGTAGTGAACAGCGTACCTATGTATTAAATAATATTTTACAACGTAATCCTCCTGCTGTGGTGGTTGCACGTAATTTAGAGGTTTTGGACGAATTGTTGAAGGTTGCCAAAATATGCAATGTTCCTGTTTTGCGTTCAGATGAATCAACCTGTGCCTTGGTAGCTGCGTTAATTTCACATCTTAATGTTGAGCTTGCACCAAGAATTACACGTCATGGTGTTTTAATAGAGGTATATGGTGAAGGTATTTTGCTTACAGGTGATAGCGGTGTTGGTAAAAGTGAGACTGCTATTGAGCTTATAAAGCGAGGTCATAGATTAATTGCAGATGATGCTGTTGAAATACGTAAGGTTTCAAGTAAATCTCTTGTTGGTAGCTCTCCTGAAAATATCAGACATTTTGTGGAGCTTCGTGGTATTGGTATTATAAATGCCAGAAGAATTTTTGGTATGGGTTCTGTAAAGGTTACAGAGAAAATAGATATGGTAATTACCCTTGAGAACTGGGATAAATCAAAAGTTTACGATCGTATGGGTATTGATAATGAATATACGGAAATACTTGATGTAGAGGTACCGATACTAACAATTCCAGTAAAGCCAGGTAGAAATCTAGCTATAATTATAGAGGTTGCTGCTATGAATAACCGTCAAAAGAAAATGGGCTATAATGCAGCACAAGAGCTTCTTGCTAATCTGGGTATGGATATTGGTGTAGAGGATAATAAAAAAATAATTGAGTGGTAAAATAAAAAAGAAAATTAATGAGGTGTTTATTTAATGCAGATTATTGCTGACACACATACACACACTATATCATCAACACACGCTTATTCTACAGCACAGGAGATGATAAAAGCTGCGTCTGAAAAGGGGTTATATGCAATAGCACTTACAGACCATGGCCATAATATGCCAGGTGCTCCTAAAGAGGGCGAGTGGTTTTTTGATTGTCTTGGTGTTATACCTGCTTATATGTATGGTGTGCGTGTGCTAAAGGGTGTAGAAGCTAATGTAAGTGATTATTTAGGTGGATTGGATATTCCTGAAACTACACTTAAAAAGCTGGAATGGGTTGTTGCTTCTATGCATACCCTTACTATCAAGGGTGAAGCTACCGTAGAGAGCTGTACCAATGCATGGCTTTCTATTGCAGAAAATCCATATGTAAAGGTAATAGGTCACAGCGGCACACCTTATTTTAAGTATGATTACGAAAAGGTTATTCCTATTTTTGGTAAAAATGGTAAGCTTGTTGAAATAAATAATAATACATTTAAAAACCGCAAAAGCTCAGCTGAAAACTGTGTGGAAATAGCTAAAATCTGTAAAAGAACAAATACAAGAATAATTGTAAATTCTGATGCACATTTTTCTACAGATGTAGGAGCTATGGACGATGCTTTAAAAATGCTTAAAGAAATTGATTTTCCTGAAAAACTTATCGTAAATAGTAGTGTAGAGAATTTTAAAGCATATCTTAAAGAACAGAATATATATTTTTGACTTTTATGTAAGGAGATTAAAATGAGTTTGATTTTTTGGTTGATTATATTTGTAGTTGTAATTTTAATTATAGCTATAGCATATTCAAGAAGTATGAATGATAACTACCATGCAGGTAGTGGTATGTTTAAAAATAGCGAATATAATATTGATAAAGAAGAAAAAGATATATCTGATGTGGAATATTTTAATAGAGATGGTAAAATGAAATAGTTATAATATGATGGAGGCACTATGTATAACATTGAAAATGTACTTGATATAGCTCGTAAAAACGGCTTTGATATAAAAGAAAATGAAAGTATGAGTAAACACACAACATTTAAAATAGGTGGCAATGCTCAGGCTTTGATAAAGGTAACAAACAACGAAGGATTAATTGATATACTAAAAAAGTGTAAAGAGTGTGAAATTCCTGTTTTTATTCTTGGTAAAGGCTCTAATTTGCTTGTATCAGACAGAGGAATAGACGGAATAGTTATTAAGCTAGATGGTGTTTTTAATCAGATTAAGCTTATTGATGATGAAACAATATGCTGTGGTGCAGGTGTAAGTCTAGCCAAGCTTTGTAGCTATGCATGTGAGCATGGTCTTAGTGGTCTTGAATTTGCATGGGGTATCCCTGGCAGTGTGGGTGGTGCTGTTTATATGAATGCAGGTGCATACGGGGGAGAGATGAAGGATGTTCTTTATTCTTGTGCACATATAGATGATAATAATACAGCAGGTACACTAAATGCAGACAGCTTAGGTTTAAGCTATAGACATAGTATATACAGTGAAAATAATTATATAATTACATCGGCTACAGTAAAGCTGAAAAAGGATTCATCTGTTGAAATACGCAACAGAATGAATGATTATATGAATCGCAGAAAAGACAAACAGCCTGTGGAATACCCTAGTGCTGGAAGTGTATTTAAAAGACCGGAGGGTTATTTTGCAGGAACATTAATACAGGACGCTAATCTTAAAGGTAAGCAGATAGGTGGTGCACAGGTAAGCGAAAAGCACGCAGGTTTTATTATTAACAAAGGCAATGCTACCTGTAATGATGTTCTTGAGTTGGTAAACTTTATTCAAGAAAAGGTAAAAGAAGAAACAGGAATAACTTTAGAATGTGAAATAAAACCAATAGGTAAACTGTAAATAATATTATAATCATTATGTTGAATACAAAAACAGAGCGAGGTTAGAAAAATGGATTTTATAATTGTATTAGGATTATCAGGAGCAGGTAAATCAAGTGCGTTACATACACTGGAGGATATAAACTATTATTGTGTAGATAATATTCCTCCAGCTATGATTTCTACCTTTTATGATCTTAGCAAAAATTCATCTGACCCTAAACTATCAAAAATTGCAGTTGTTACAAATGTAAGAGATACCTCTGATTATAAAGAGCTTAACAATGCACTTCAACGTCTAAAATTAGAGGATGCAACATATAGAATACTATTTCTTGATAGTAGTGATGACGTACTTATTTCAAGATATAAGCAAACCAGAAGAAAACATCCACTTCTTGATGCCTGCAATGGCTCAACAAGCGATAGTGTAGCACTGGAAAGAGAATTACTAAGCTATATTCGTCAACGTTCGGATTATGTTATAGACAGCACATTACTAAGTGCTTCACAGCTAAAAGAGAGAGTATTAAAGCTGTTTATTGATGATGAAAAGCGAGGTATAACTATAGCTTGTATGTCTTTCGGCTTTAAATACGGAATACTTAATGAGGCTGACTTGGTTTTTGATGTACGTTGTCTGCCAAATCCATTTTATATTGATGAGCTTAGACCGCAAACAGGAGAAGATAAGGCTGTTCGTGATTTTGTAATGGATAGCGAAGAAAGCCAAACGCTGTACAAAAAGATAGTTGATTTTGTTGAGTATTCATTGCCTTTATACGAAAAAGAGGGTAAAAGCCAAATAACAATAGGTATAGGCTGTACAGGTGGTCATCACCGAAGTGTGACATTTGCAATATTACTTTATAACCACCTTACAGAAAATGGATATAGAACAGTAATTCATCACAGGGATATACACAAGGCATAAACAGGAGAATAGAAATGTCCTTTTCATCAGAAACAAAAAAAGAGCTGTGCAAAATGCATAGTGATAATATAAACGAAAATATTGCCGAAAGCTACGGCTTGTTACTTTTTTGCAGAAAATTCACACCAAAAGAGCTTAACTTTATAACAGAAAGCTATGCTGTTGCAAGCAGAATTTGTGAGCTTCTCAGCAGTAGCTTCGGCATTATAGTTGAACAATCATCTTCACTCACAGGCAGGCATGGTGGTGGAAAAATGTTCACTATAACCGTTCCAATTGAAAGTGATTGTAAAAGATTATATACATATTTTGGGTATACAGGTAAAGAAGTAAATCATAGAATTAATCGTGCTATAACAGCTGATGAAAACTGCACCTCTGCATTTTTGCGAGGAGCATTTTTAAGCTGTGGTTCAATTAATAATCCTGAAAAGGATTATCATTTAGAATATTCTGTTCCATATAAGCATTTGTGTAGTGACTTGCTAAAATTGATTGATGATGTTGAACAACTTAATTTTTCGTTCAAGTTTGTAGAGCGTAAGGGAAGCTATATTGCGTATCTTAAAGATAGTGAGAATATTTCAGATTTTCTTGCTTTTATCAATGCTCCACTTGCGTCTATGGAAATAATGAATACAAAAATTTTAAAGGAATATCGCAATAACGTAAACAGAAAGGTTAACTCTGAGGTTGCAAATATAAAAAAGACAATAGCTGCAGCAATGGAGCAAATTTCAGCCATAGAAAAAATAAGAGATACTGTAGGACTTGAAAGTCTTAATGATGACTTAAAGGAGCTCGCACAGCTAAGACTTGATAACCCTGATTTATCATTAAGAGCCTTAGGAGAAATGCTTGTTCCTCCAATAAGTCGTAGCGGAGTTAATCACCGAATGAAAAAACTAATTGAGATGGGCAAATAAAATTAAAGTTAAAGGTAAAAAATATGAGAGATTTTGATAACCGTTCAAACACAGATAGAAGATTTGACGAATTTTATAATAATACCGATAGATATGGTGATTACAATAGTACTTTTAATAGTAACTATAATAA
>JAXJQK010000288.1:0-8703 GCA_036311185.1 Acutalibacteraceae bacterium
GTGTATAATGTAATCACAATTTAAGAAACGGGAGCTTGTAAACAGGCTGAGAGGAAGGTGTGACCTTCGACCGAGAACCTGATTTGGATAATGCCAACGTAGGGATGCCTGATATAACAAGAGGATATTAGGAATAACATAGCTTATTAAGGGAGTTACCAAATCGGTAGCTCCCTTTTTTGTCGTTTTTTGGAGGTGCATTTATGGTTAAAATCAATGGAGAAGAAAGAAATGTTGCAGGAATGACAGTTGCAGAGTACCTTGCAACAACAAATTATACCCCGAAAAGAATTGCAGTTGAACGCAATGGTGACATCATTCCCAAGTCACAGTATGACAACACTGTTTTGCAAGACGGTGACAGCGTAGAGGTTGTAAGCTTTGTAGGAGGTGGTTAATCTGATTCCAACAAAGGAAGAATGGTATAGTGCTTTGTGTGAAAGACATGGTGAAGATATGCAAAGGAAATTTTCATATGCCACAGTAGCAATCTGTGGTCTTGGAGGGCTTGGCTCAAATATAGCAGTTGCTCTTGCACGCGCAGGGGTTGGAAAGCTGATTTTAATTGACTTTGACAAGGTGGATATTACAAATCTTCACCGACAGCAATATAAAGCTAATCAAATAGGAATAAATAAAACAATTGCTTTATCTGAAAATCTGCTGGAGATTGCTCCCTATATTACAGTTGAAACTCATAATACTCGTATTACTGAAGATAACGCAGAAAAGCTCCTTAAAAATGCCGACATTATCTGCGAAGCTTTTGATAATGCAGAATGTAAAGCAATGCTCACGAATTTAGTTCTTGAAAAAATGCCATCAAAATATATAGTTGTAGCTTCGGGTATGGCTGGAATGGGCGGTGCTAACACAATAAAAACTCGTAGAGTGTCAAAGAAACTGTATATCTGTGGAGATGAAGTAAGCGATGTAAAAGAAGAGGGCAGTCTTATTTCTTCCCGTGTAATGATTTGTGGTGCACATCAGGCTCACACTGTACTCAGAATTTTGGCAAATAAATTTGAAGTTTAAGAAAGAAGGATAAAAATGAACAATGACAAATTAATAATTGGTGGTCACGAGTTTAACTCTCGTTTTATTCTCGGTTCGGGTAAATATTCTATGAAGCTAATAGAATCAGCGATTAAGGATGCAGAAGCTGAGATAATTACACTTGCAGTACGCAGAGCTAACACAAAGGAACAGGAAAATATTCTTGATTACATTCCAAAGGGTATTACGTTGCTACCTAATACAAGTGGTGCAAGAAATGCAGAAGAGGCTGTGCGTATTGCAAGACTAGCCAGAGAGCTTGGCTGTGGTAATTTTGTGAAAATCGAAATTATGCGTGACTCAAAATACCTTTTGCCTGATAATTATGAAACTATCAAGGCTACCGAAATTCTTGCTAAAGAGGGCTTTGTTGTTATGCCTTATATGTATCCTGATTTGAATGTTGCAAGAGATTTAGTAAACGCAGGAGCGTCTACTGTAATGCCTTTGGCTTCTCCTATTGGCTCTAACAAGAGGCTTGCTACAAAGGAATTTATTCAGATTCTTATTGATGAAATTGATGTACCAATTATTGTAGACGCAGGTATTGGCAGACCTTCTCAGGCTTGTGAGGCTATGGAAATGGGTGCTTCAGCAATCATGGCTAATACAGCACTTGCAACAGCAGGTGATTTACCTATGATGGCTTCTGCGTTTAAAAATGCAATAGCCGCAGGTAGAAAAGCATATCTTGCAGGACTTGGCAGAGTGCTTACCCGTGGTGCTTCTGCTTCTGATCCGTTAACAGGCTTTTTGAGAGATTAAGGAGGATTTATGGAAAATCAATTCTTTGTAGATTCTGAGCATTTATCAAGTGAAGCTCTAGCCAAAAAGCACAGGCTTGAAAATGACCCGACTTTTCGTACTAATCATATGGAGTATATGGAGGGTATGGAGATTATTGACTCTGATGTTTGCTCAAAGGTCATTGAGCAAATGAAATCCTATGATTATAGCAAATATACTGCCTCGGATGTGAAAACAGCACTCGAACACGATGTATGTACTATCGAGGATTTTAAGGCTCTTTTATCACCATCTGCTAAGCCCTTTTTAGAGCAGATGGCACAGCGTGCAAGGCTTGAAACAAGCAAGCATTTCGGCAATACTGTGTATCTTTTTACTCCTTTATATATTGCAAATTACTGTGAAAATTACTGCGTATATTGTGGATTTAACTGCTATAACCATATTAAGAGAATGAAGCTTAATATGGAGCAGATTGAAAAGGAAATGCAGATTATCGCTGATAGTGGTATGGAAGAAATTCTTATTCTCACAGGTGAAAGCAGATCTAAAAGTGATGTAACATACATCGGTGAAGCCTGCAAATTAGCAAGAAAATATTTCAGAATGGTAGGGCTTGAGATATATCCTGTAAACACTGACGAATATAGATATTTACACGAATGTGGAGCTGATTACATAACTGTATTTCAGGAAACCTATGATTCTGATAAATACGAAACCCTTCATCTTTGTGGCCATAAGCGGATATTTCCGTATCGCTTTGATGCACAGGAAAGAGCTCTTATGGGTGGTATGCGTGGAGTTGCTTTTTCGGCACTTCTAGGTTTATCAGATTTCAGAAAGGACGCACTAGCAAGTGCATTGCACGTATATTATCTGCAAAGAAAGTACCCTCACGCAGAAATGTCTCTTTCTTGCCCAAGGCTAAGACCCATTATCAATAACGATAAAATCAACCCATTAGATGTAGGCGAAAGTGAGCTTTGTCAGGTGCTTTGTGCCTATCGTATTTTTCTTCCTTATGTGGGAATTACTGTATCCTCAAGAGAAAGTGCAGAATTTAGAAACGGAATAGTAAAAATTGCTGCAACAAAGGTTTCTGCTGGTGTTTCTACAGGAATAGGAGACCACGATTCTAAATATAACGGAGCTGAAACCGATGAAGTTCAGGGTGATGAGCAATTCAAGATTGATGATAATCGCAGTCTTAATAAGATGTATAAAGATATGGCAGATGAAGGCTTACAGCCTGTGCTTAACGATTATTTATATGTGTGAGGTAAATTATGGAAAAATTTGATACAAGCTTATATTTTATAACCGACAGCTCTGGTTTTAGTGAGGAAGAATTTCTCTCTCGTATAGAGCAGGCACTAATGGGTGGAGTAACTATTTTACAGCTTCGTGAAAAGGATAAAACAACCAGTGAGTATATTGAGCTTGCTAAAAAGGTACATAACATTACAAAGAAGTATAATATCCCTCTAATTATTGATGATAGGGTAGATGTAGCACTTGCCATTAACGCTGAGGGTGTTCATGTTGGTCAAAGTGATATGCCTGTAGAATTAGCAAGAAAGCTTATGGGCGAAAATAAGATAGTAGGTGCAACAGCGAAAACAGTTGAACAGGCAAAAGAGGCTTTTGAACAAGGTGCAGATTATCTTGGTGTGGGTGCTATCTATCCTACTACAACAAAGGTAAAAACAGTTATCACATCTACCGATACTCTGAGTGATATTTGTAATGCTGTTCCTGTTGCAGTTAATACTATTGGTGGACTTAACAAGGATAATATTGATATTCTGAAAAGCATACCTATTGCCGGAATTTGTGTTGTATCTGCAATAATGAAAGCTGATAACCCTAAAAAAGCTACCGAGGAATTAAAAGAAAAAGCAAAGGAGCTTGGTTTATGTTAAAAGGTGCAATATTTGATTTTGATGGAACTCTGGTGGATTCTATGTTTATATGGGAAAGCTTTGGCGAGGATTATTTAAGAAGTATTGGTAAAGAACCAAAGGAAAACCTGCGTAAAACCTTTGCTACATTTACATTAGAGC
The DNA here is from genome assembly GCA_036311185.1 of Acutalibacteraceae bacterium. GTDB lineage: Bacteria > Bacillota > Clostridia > Oscillospirales > Acutalibacteraceae > CAG-964. The sequence continues at coordinate 3,870 of JAXJQK010000288.1, forward strand.
AGGCAGCAGAGTATTATCGTCAGTATTATGGTGTGACTCTTTCGGTTGAGGAAATTATAAGAAATGTAAATGAAATTGTTTTGCAAAGCTATAGAACAAAGGTGAGATTGAAATCGGGTGTAGCTGAGTTCTTAGAAAAGCTGAAAAATCAGGGCGTTAATATGTGCGTGGCTACTGTTACAGACAGATTTATAGTTGAAGAGGTCTTGGAAAGATTGGGTGTGCGTAAATATTTTTCAGAGATATTTACCTGCAGTGAGGTTGGCTATAGCAAAGAAAAACCCACAATATATAACATATCTCTAAATTATCTTAAAACAGATAAAAAAGAAACTGTTGTATTTGAGGATTCATTCTATGCTTTGATGACAGCTAAAAATGATGGTTTTATAGTTGCTGGTGTTTTTGATAAGCACGAGAAAAATCAAGTACAAATAAAAGCAAATGCAGATTATTACATATCTGATTACAACAAATTCAACTTTACAAAGCAAATAAAAACAGCCCTCACCATTGCAGGCTCAGACTCAAGTGGTGGGGCGGGTATTCAGGCAGACATAAAAACAATGACAATGAACGGAGTTTACGCTATGAGTGCTGTTACTGCACTTACAGCACAAAACACAATGGGAGTAAGAGCTATTCAGGAATCAACACCTGAATTTTTAAGAGAGCAGATTGACTCTGTATTTGAGGATATATACCCAAATGCTGTTAAAATTGGTATGGTGTCTTCATCAGAGCTGATAAGAGTTATAGCTGAAAGGCTAAAGCATTACAAAGCAAGCAATATAGTTCTAGACCCTGTTATGGTAGCTACATCAGGCTCTGCATTAATGAAAGATAATGCTGTTCAGACGTTGATAGACGATTTACTTCCACTGGCAACACTTGTTACACCTAATATACCCGAAGCTGACGTTCTTTCAGGGATGACAATAAAAAATAAAGAAGATATGATTACATCAGCAAAGCAAATAGGAGATAACTATAATTGTGCTGTTCTGCTAAAAGGGGGTCATAGCGTGAGTGACGCAAATGATTTGCTTTACTCAAAAGGTGAGCTTGTTTGGTTTGAGAGTAAAAGAATTGATAATCCTAACACACACGGCACAGGCTGTACTCTTTCAAGTGCAATAGCCTCAAATCTTGCAAAAGGCTTTACTCTTACAAAGTCTGTGCAAAAAGCAAAAGATTATATTTCACAGGCACTTTCTGCACAGCTTGATTTAGGACAAGGCTCAGGACCACTAAAGCATAATTTTAATTTACGCTGAATATAATTAAAAGCTGAATTGCAATAAGAAATCGAACATTTTTTAGAAAGAAGTAATTTACATATAGCTGAAAAAAGTAGTATTAAAAAACTGATAAGAATTTGTTAAGAATTTGATAGAAGTTAATTAAAGATGTTTTATACGAAACCATATATAATAAATCCTGTAAGCTGGATAACAAACAGACCAGTATAGAGAGGAGTTATTGTATATGGTTTCAGCTATTTTAAGAACAGATAAGCTATGTAAATCTTTTTCAAATGGTGGCAGACAACAGCATGTTATAAAAAATATGGATTTGGAGATTATGGAAAATGATTTCACCATAATAATGGGGGCTTCTGGTTCGGGTAAATCCACTTTGTTATATGCACTTTCAGGAATGGATAAACCATCTGTCGGAAAAATATATTTTGCAGATAAGGAAATACAGGATTATTCAAATGATGAGCTTGCTGTATTCAGAAGAGGTAATTGTGGCTTTGTATTTCAGAGTGTTTATTTGCTGGAGAATCAGACAGTGCTTGATAATGTTCTTACAGGAGCATTAATTGTTCAGAAAAATTCACCTAAGCTGGTTCAGAAAGCAAAGGATTTGCTTATAAGAGTTGGAATTAAAGAAGAAATGTGGAATAAATATCCTAATCAGCTTTCAGGTGGCGAGGCTCAGAGAGTGGGAATTGTAAGGGCAATCATAAATGATCCGAAAATTCTTTTTGCCGATGAGCCTACAGGAGCACTTAACTCAGCGTCAAGTAAAGATGTTCTTGACATATTTACAGAGCTTCATAAGAATGGACAGACAATAGTAATGGTAACACACGATTTGAAAACAGCACTTAGAGGCAACCGAGTTATTTTTCTAAGAGACGGAAAGGTGGAAGGCGATTACAGAATGCCAGATTTTGGTGAAGATAACCTGAAGGAAAGACGAGATAAGCTTTCGCAGTTCCTTGAAATGATGGGATGGTAAAGAAATATGAAAATACTCAGATTATCATTATTTAATTTAAAAAAGAATAAACGAGAGGTGTTTTCTGTTATATTTCTTACAGCAATCACAATGCTACTTATGGGAGTTGCTGTTTGTAATATGGCAAAGGTGAACACTGTTTTTGATAAATCATTTGAAGAAACAGGCAGTGTAAGTAATATAGTTCGATTTTCTGCAGAGAAATATCGTCAGGATTACAGAGAGATTTTAGAAAACGATAGCAGAGTATCCTGTGTAGAAGAAATAGATTTATTGTACAGCGTAAGAGGTTCATATAAACACGGAGACCAAGAGATAGGAGTTCCTCTTTTCTTTACAACAGAGAATTCAGAAAAGAAGATTGAAAGCTTTGTACCTGAAACAGCTCTTACTGAGGCAGAAATCAGTAATTTTAGTCACCCTATATGGATGCCTAATTACTTTCATTACAGCCGTAACTATCAGGCAGGCGACACTTTTATTTACATTATAGGTGGCAGAGAGTATCCCTTTGAAATCGCAGGCTTTTATAATACTGGACTTATGGGAAATACAAACAATGGTCTAAAATGTATTGTTTCAGAAGAAGACTATCAGTTACTTTCTGCAGTTATGGATGAGCAAAAAGGACTTGCTTTTGATTGCGAGGAATCCTTTTCGGTAGATAAGTATATAGAGCTATGTGCAGAGCAATCATCTGAAAATGTAAGCAAAGATTGCTTTAAAAACAGTAAAAGTGGAGAAAAAGAGAATGCTACGACGTTCATTACATTGTATCTGTCATTCTTGCTGGCAGTAGCTTTTATTACAATGATTTCGTGTTTGTTTATGATTCGTCACAAGATATCAAATGATATAGAGGACCAGATGCAGGCAATAGGCGTGCTTGAAGCACTGGGTTATAAATCCAGAGAAATTTCGTTGGCTTATATTTTTGAATATGTGCTTACTGGTGGAATTGGAGCATTATTAGGAATTTTACTGGTTATATTTACAGACCCACTTCTTAACAGCATAATTGAAAAAATGATTGGATATAGTGTGTATGGAAGCGTAAACATCGGATTGCAGATTGTAATTATGTGTATTCTTGTTCTTGTTATTGTTTTGTCTGCTCTGGGAAAGGCAAAAACAGTAAAGAAGTATCCTCCAGTGGTTGCATTCAGAAAAGGAATTAACACACACCATTTCAGAAATAATTTTTTACCTCTTTCAAAAACAAAAGGAAATGTAAATTTAAGACTTTCTATGAAAGAGCTTTTTGGTAATACAAAGCATAGTATAGGAATAATGGTATGTATATTTGCAACAGCAACAGCAATTCTTTTTGGATTTCATTTCTTTGACTTTCTGAAGGATGGTGCTGAATCTATTATGACGATTACTGGTCTTGAAGCAGGTGATGTAAGGCTGGAGCTTAGAGATGGTGTTGATCCATACAAGATTAAGGAAACAATGCTGGAGCTTCCTGAAGTAAGAAAGGCGATGGTTACATATCCTGACACAATTATAGATGCTGAAAGTAAAAATTCAGACTATCGTATTGATAACAGTCTTGCAGTAATTTTTGATGATTTCGATGAAACAGAAAATTTACATCTGATAGAGGGTCGTTATCCACAGCACGATAATGAAATTATGGTTGCATACGGTATAATACAAAAAGAAGGCTATTCACTTGGGGATAGTATAAAGATAATAGGCGATGGTACTGAAATCAGCTATATTATTACAGGTGTTGTAAATTCGATGAATAACGGTGGTAAAGTTCTGTATTTTACATCAGAGGGATTCAAAAGAGCATTTCCATCTGACAGACCAACTGTTGTTGAAATATATCTTAACGAGAATATCGACAGACATGAATTCAGCGAAAAGCTGACAGGGCTTTATGGTGGAAGTGTAGAGGACGCTATAGGTGAGGATATTTCTAAAGATAATTATGAGGATAGAATCCAAAGGGTTGCTGAAGAAAAAATGGCACAACTTATTTCCTTATATGGTGTAACAGATGTTGATTATTCAATTAAAATTGGGGATGACATCATAAGTGGAAACAGCGAGAAATTCATTATACGAGATATTTCTTCTTTACATGATTTGGCAGAGGGTCAGCTTGGACCTGTTGCAGTTGCAATGAAAGCAGTTTCAGCAGTAATTGTTGCATTTTCGTTAATTGTTTCGGCAGTAATACTAAGTAGTATTGCAGGAACAACCGTAAGAAGAAAGAGAAAAGAGCTTGGTATTATGAAAGCTATGGGATATACCTCGAATAATCTTATGCAACAAATCGCATTCCGTATTATGCCAATTGCTTTTATAGCAGTTATTATCGCTTCTGTATGTTCTGTATTACTGGTGAATTTATTTGGTCTTGTTATGTTTTCAGTGATTTTGGAGCTTAACTACTGGATTATGATTCCGATTGATATATGCATACTCTTATTCTGCTATTTGGTAACCTATATCAGTGCAGGTAAGATAAAAGAGATTTCAGTAACCGAATTGATGTCTGAATAGTGAGGAAGATAATATGAAACAAAAAAAGTATAGATTGCTAGTAATGACTCTTGCAGGTGTGTTA
>JAXJQK010000289.1:0-5270 GCA_036311185.1 Acutalibacteraceae bacterium
GCTACCATTTATGGACGAGGTTAAGGATATGGTTAAAAAGGCAGCTATGGTTATACCTGAGTTCAGATATGTTGGTTGGGATGTATGCCTTACACCAAATGGTCCTGCTATTGTAGAGGGTAACGACTACCCAGCCTACGACTTCCCACAGCTACCAGACCCAGACAAGCCAAGAATAGGCTTACTGCCTAAAATTGAGCAGTTTGGAATTAAGCTGTAAGCTGTATTTGCTTGGATAACGTTTGTATTAGAATGTAATACATTTTAGAGTGATGGTGTAATGAAACCTGTGAAAAGAAAAGTGAAGAAATTTATGACAGTGATATTTGTTATAATTTTATTAATAGTTGTTTTGCCAATTATTACTGTTTTTGGTTTTAGAATAGCAAATGGAGTTAAAAATTCTATATCTTCTGAAAAAGGTATTCAGGAATCAATTTATATTGATGTAAATGGTATAAAGCAGTATGTTCAAATAAGAGGAGAAAATACAGAAAACCCTGTTATGATTTTTATTCATGGTGGACCTGCAAGTCCTATGGGGTATGTTTCTACTTACTATCAGAAGGAGCTTGAAGCATACCTTACTGTTATAAACTACGACCAGTGTGGCAGTGGCAGAACCTATTACGCAAACGGAAATTCTCGTGATACCGATATTGATACACTTATTAATGACCTTGACAGTATTGTAGAGTATGCCAAAAATCGTTTTGGTAAAGATAAGGTGATTATTGCAGGTCATTCATGGGGTACGGTGCTTGGCAGTATTTATATTCAGAAATATCCTGAAAAGGTAGATTGCTATATTGGTGTAAGCCAGATAACAAATCTTTACAGGAATAAAATAAATGTTGCATACGAGGCTTTAAAGACTGACAGCATAAAGGGTACAGAGGATGAAAAGACTCTTACCGAGGTTGCTAAGCGTATGGAAAAAGTAAGCAGTTACAGAGATATGTCAGTTGATGACCTGTTACAGCTTGTTAATCTGAATGCTAAATATATAAAGTGTGATGGCGAAATGTCTGGCATTGGTCAGATGTGGACAGGTATAACATCACCAGATATGAATCTGGATGATATAAAGTGGTTTATGACACAAATGGATATGAATAAGTTCTTTGACGACAATAAAGAACTTATGGAGTACGCATTCTTTGGGTTTGATATTTCAAAGCTGTCAGAAAGCTATGAGGTGCCTGTGTATTATATTGCGGGTGACTCGGATTATGGTGTGTGTCAGAATGATGTAAGGCATTATTATGATAAGATAACTGCACCAGATAAAGCTTTTTATATGCTTGAAAATACAGGTCATAGTCCATTTATGGATAATCCAAAACTATATTGCGATACAATAAAAGAGATTTTAGATAAGTAAAACTATTTTTGATATAGTATATAATGAAAAATCTAAAAAAACTCTTGCATTTTGTAAGAGTATATGTTACAATTTTAATGTTATTACGATTGGAATTATCGAAAGAGGTGAAACGGCAATGAAAGAGGGTCTACATCCAAATTACAAGCAGACAACTATTACTTGTGCTTGTGGAAACGTAATTGAAACAGGTTCAACAAAGGAAAACATTCGTGTTGAAATTTGCTCAAAGTGTCATCCTTTCTTTACAGGAAAGCAGAAGCTTGTTGATACAGGTGGACGTGTTGACAGATTTAACAAGCGTTTTGGTATCACAAACAAATAATCAACTTTTGTTTATTAAGCGACACAGCACAGCTTGTGTCGCTTACTTTGTTTTAACACGGATTAGTTGTATTATTTATAAGGAGGTTGTGCCTTATGGCTACAAGCTATAAAACCGTACAGCAGGAGTCAAGTGATGAGTTTGTAGAAAAACGTTCAAGGTTTATAGGCTATTGCAAGCCGGTTACTACCGAAGAAGAAGCACTTGAGTTTATAAATAGAATAAAGTCAAAGCACTGGGACGCACGACATAATGTATATGCCTACTGCCTTCGAGAGGGGCAGATAAAAAGATATTCTGATGATGGTGAACCACAGGGTACAGCTGGTATGCCTGTGCTTGATGTTTTGCTTAAAAGCGAGCTTACAGACCTTGTAGTTGTTGTAACACGATATTTTGGTGGAGTTCTGCTTGGTACAGGTGGCTTGGTAAGAGCATACTCACATAGTGCGAAAATCGCCACAGAAGCATCACACATTATAAAAATGGAGCAGTGTATTATTTGTTCACTGAAATGTACTTATAATCAATATGGCAAGGTGTCTGCTCTTGTAGCACAGTGTGGTGGTGTGGTAGATGATAGCGAATTTGGAACAGATGTAGAGTTAACCTTTCATATCCCACAGGATGGTTTAAATAGATTAACAAAAGAACTAGCTGACGCAACCTGTGGTGAGGTAGAGCCTGTTGAGGAATTTAAAGAATATTTCGTGGTTGAAATTTGATACTAACATTTTTTAAATACATAAATTATTTGGGAATTAAAAAATTTCAGAAAAATAAAGGGTTTTAGAAAAAATTTAAGTATATATCAATGCACAATATTTAAAAAGATAGATTTGCATAGTCGGTTGATGGCTATAAATGGGGTGTGACGGTGGATATTCGTAAAAGAACAGAAATGTGGGAGAAGGAACGTTTGTCGAAATTTGCTACTCTTGCCTGTGAAAGTAAGGGTAGAAAATATAGTGACGATGTTTGTCCTGTAAGAACCTGCTTTCAGCGTGATCGTGACAGAATTATTCATTGCAAGGCTTTTAGAAGATTAAAGCATAAAACACAGGTTTTTCTGTCGCCTGAGGGTGACCACTATCGCACACGACTTACACATACTCTTGAGGTTTCACAGATAGCCAGAACTATATCAATGGCTTTACAGCTTAACGATGATTTAACCGAGGCTATTGCACTTGGGCACGATTTGGGACATACTCCGTTTGGTCACGCAGGCGAAAGAGCCTTGAATGAGGTTTCAAAATGTGGTTTTAATCATTATATTCAAAGTGTTAGAGTTGTTGAAAAGCTAGAGAAGGACGGAAAGGGTCTTAACCTTACCTATGAGGTGTTAAACGGTATTGAGCGACACACTAAAGGCGATTGGGCAGATACTCTTGAGGGTAGAGTTGTACGTTATGCAGACAGAATAGCGTATATAAATCACGATATTGACGATGCAATGCGTGCAGGAATTTTAAAGGAAGAGGATATTCCTAAAGAGTTTACTGATGTGCTTGGAAATACTACAAGTAAGCGTATAAGCACATTGGTTTATTCTATGATAGATAATAGTAAAGACGGTCAGCTAAAAATGAATGATGAGGTTGCAAAGGCTTATGACGGTATACATAGGTTTATGTTTGAATATGTTTACAGCAATAAGTATACAAGGCGTGAAGAAGAAAAGGTGCCAGAGCTTGTGAGTAAGCTGTATGACTTTTTTAAAAATAACCCTGAAAAAATTCACCCTTATATTCAGCCTATAATTGAAACAGAGGGTATAGACAGAGCTGTATGTGACCATATAGCAAGTATGAGTGACCAGTATGCTATAAAATTTTATAGTGAATTAATAGTTCCTAAAAAGTGGCAATTTTAAATATAGATAAAGGGCATTAATGGTGGTGGTAATATTGGCTTTGCCCGAGGAATTTTTACAGGAATTAAAGGATAGAAACGATATAACAGATGTTGTTTCTTCCTATGTGAATCTAAAAAGAGCGGGTAGGCTTTATTCCGGGCGGTGCCCGTTCCATAATGAAAAAACTCCGTCGTTTTATGTATATCCCGATACGCAGTCGTTTTATTGCTTTGGCTGTGGTGCAGGCGGAGAAGTGATTACATTTATAAAAAAGATAGAAAATCTTGATTACATAGATGCAGTTAAGTTTTTAGCCCAACGTGCAGGTATGGATATGCCTCAGGATTCTTATGATGACAGTATGGCTAAGCTTAAACGTAGAATTTACGAAATAAACAGAGAAACGGCAAGGTTCTTTCATAATTGCCTTATTTCTCCTGTTGGTGCAAAGGGGTTAAATTATTTGCGTAGCAGAGGCTTGTCTAATAAGACGATAAAGCATTTTGGTCTTGGCTATGCACCTGAGCAGGGATTTGATTTAATTGATAATTTGCGTGATAAAGGTTTTACCGATTATGAAATGATACAGGCAAATGTTGCAATTAAATCTAAAAATGGTTATACTGTTTCCAGATTTTTTGATAGGGTGATGTACCCTATAATAGATTTAAGAGGTAATGTAATAGCCTTTGGCGGAAGAATAATGAGCGACCAAAAGCCTAAATACTTAAATACCTCTGACACACCTGTTTTTTCAAAAAGTACACAGCTATTTGCTCTAAATATGGCTAAAAATATAAATACAAGACAGCTTATTCTTGCCGAAGGGTATATGGATGTTATAGCTTTACATCAAGCTGGTTTTCAGAATGCTGTAGCAACCCTCGGCACTGCACTTACACCACAGCAAGCTGATTTGATAAGAAGGTATGCAGACGAGGTTGTTATTTGCTATGATTCTGACGAGGCTGGCAGAAAGGCTTCTGACAGAGCAATAGTGCTTCTTAGAAATGCAGGTGTAAAGGTACGAGTTGTAACCGTACCAAACGCAAAAGACCCTGATGAATTTATGAAAGCACACGGTGATAAGGGACCTGCAATGTTTAGGGTATTGCTTGAAAGAAGTGCAGGCGATATAGATTATAAGCTTGATTTACTCAAAGAAAAGCACAATATTTCACAATCTCAAGGCAAGGTTGATTACCTTAATGAAGCTATAAAAATTATAGCTCAATCTACAAACGCTATAGAACGAGATATTTATATTACACGACTAAGCGAAGCACTTGATGTGCAGAAATCTGCAATAGAACAGCAAATGCAGAAAACAGTTAAAATTAAAAACTATCAGCAGGCAAAAAGAGAGTTTCATAATATAACAGAGGATATCTCAGCACGACACGATAAAATAAATCCAGAGAAATCAAAGTACCTTAAAGCCACTAAGGCTGAGGAATATATAATAGCTTTTATGATAAATAATCCTGATATGGGTCAGTATATAAACAGTAAAATTACAACTGATGATTTTGCGACAGCCTTTAATAAAGAGGTTTATAAGGTGATATCTGAACGCTTGTTAAGTGGCAAGGATGTTTCGTTAACAAGTCTTTCTCAAAAATTTAACGAGGAAGAAATAAGCTATATTACAGCGTATGTTTCAACAGTGTTACCCGAAACATTGCATAAGCAGGCTCTTGACC
>JAXJQK010000290.1:0-4345 GCA_036311185.1 Acutalibacteraceae bacterium
AAAACCTTTGGTATAGCTACATATTCAAGAGCCTGCACAGCAGATAAGGATATAAATGATATTCAGCAAAAGGCTGTTGAATATCTTGAGGAAGCACTTGAGGACGCTAAAACCTTTAAGGTAGAGGCAAGACGTTCAGATAAAAAGTTTCCTATGACATCACCACAGATATCTGCACAGGTTGGTGGTTATATACTTGAGAGAGTCCCACATTTAAAGGTGGATGTTAAAAATCCTGAGCTTACAGTTACAGTAGAGGTTAGAGATTTTTGTTCATATGTTCGTGGCGGTGTATTAAAGGGTGTAGGAGGTATACCTGTAGGTACAGGTGGTAAGGCTGCTATACTTATATCAGGTGGTATAGATAGCCCTGTAGCTGCTTATATGATGGCTAAAAGAGGTGTAGAGCTTACAGCTGTTCACTTTGCAAGTCCACCATATACATCACAGCGTGCAGAAGAAAAGGTTTGTAAGCTTCTTGAAATTGTTTCTCAGTATTCGGGTAGAATGACAATGTACACTGTTCCGTTTACAGAAATTCAGGAGCAAATAAGAGATAAATGCCCTGAAGAGCTTTTTACAATTATTATGCGTAGACTTATGATGGAAATAAGCGAAAAGATAGCAATGAACAACGACTGTGCTGCATTGATTACAGGCGAAAGCCTTGGTCAGGTTGCAAGCCAGACTATACACGCTATTTATTGTACAGATATAGCCTGCAATATGCCTGTGTTCAGACCTTTAATAGGAATGGATAAGGACGAAATTGTTTCTATATCAAGAAAAATAGGTACCTTTGAAACATCAATAGAGCCTTATGAGGATTGCTGTACAGTATTTACACCAAAGCACCCTCGTACAAGACCTGTTCTAAAATATGTAGAAAAAGCACAGAATGAGCTTAACTGTGATGAAATGATAGAAAGAGCAATTGCCAATGTTAAGGTTACACAGATAGGCTATGGTAATAACCAACAGTAATTTGTTTTAAAAATAAATTTGGAGGATATTTGTTATGAATGCTGAGTTGTATATACTTAGAAATATGAACAAATCCGGTGAAATTACAGCAATTCTTAAATATGTAGCACACGCACTTAAAAAAGGTGGAGTAAGAGTTGCCTATAAAACAGAGCTGGACGAGAAAAGGGAAAAGATTATATATGGCATAGCTGACACAATTCAGCTTGAAGAAAATATAAACCTTATTGTTGTTCCAAATGCATTTGATAGTGAGGATAGTGCAGTGGATACAGTAATATACAAAACACTTTCTTCACTTACAGCTACTGGTGGCACAGCAGATAAAAAAAGATTAGAAGATGCTTTGTGTGGCTTTACCGGAGGTTTTGAACCTGCAATGCCTATTAATTCAAATGGAAATAAAAATGGGTATATTTTTATGGTAAACGATGTGCAGATTATTTTATTGCCATCAGCTACTAAAGAGGAGATAGTTCCTTTAATTGCAGAGGCGTTAAAACATCTAAAGCCTTTGGAAGAAATCTTAAAAAATCACGAAAACGAAGGTATTAGCCTTGTTAATAATCCATTTGAGATAGAGGATCCTGTTCCTATAGATATAAAGTCATTATCTAAAAATAATTCAGACGATGATGCGGACTCTATTAGCTTTATATCCGGTTCTCTTGCTGAGTATGAGAAAAAACAAGAGAAAGAGCGTAAAGAGCAGGAAAAAAAGGAAAAGAAAGAGAACAAAGAAAGAGAAAAAATAGCTAAAAAAGAGCAAAAGGAAAAAGAACACGAACAAGCAAAAGAAAAGGCTAAAGAAAAAGCTCACGAAAAAGAATTAGCGAAAGAACAAGCGAAAGAACAAGCAAAGGAAAAACCAAAGCATCAGAAAATGAAGCCTACATTTAAGGAGCGTTTTATTCCTCTGAAAGAGGACGACGGCAAAGAAAAGGCAAGAAAAATAATTCTTGATATAGCTATACTTGTATTTATAGTAACTGCTATTATACTTATAAAAGTAGCCGTAATAGATCCTTTAATGAATAATATGAAATATGATGAGCTAAGAGACTTGGTTAAGAATGATGTTGAAATAGCTACTGAAATTACTACAGATGCTCAGGGTAATGAGGTAGTAAGAAAAATTAAAACATCAAAGGACTGGAAAAAGCTTAAAGATATAAACAAAGATGTAATAGCTTGGGTAAAAATAAAAGATACTAATGTTGACTACCCTGTATTACAGTACAAGGGAGATACACTGGATTATCAGTACTATCTATATAAAGATATTTATAAGAATTACAGTGGTTACGGAAGCGTATTTGCCGATTTTAGAAGTGATAAGGGTATAGATTCAAAGAATATTATTCTTCACGGTCATAATATGAAAGACGGCAGTATGTTTGAAAACTTGATGGGCTATGGTAAATACAGTGCAGATATGGATTACTACAAAGAACATCCAACAATCGAGTTTGATACACCTAAGGGTGAAGCTACATATAAAATTATTTCAATATTTAAAACAAGTACATTAGATGGTCACGGAGAATTCTTTAACTATCTAACAGGTAGCTTTGTAAGTGATGCAGAATTTATGAACTATGTTTATCTTGTAAGAGAGCGTTCACTTGTAGATACAGGAGTTACCTGTAACGAGGACGACCAGTTGCTTACACTTTCTACCTGTTCATACGAGTATTCTGATTTTAGAACAGTAGTTGTAGCAAGAAAAACAAGAGTAGGCGAAAGCTCAAAGGTAGATGTATCAAAGGCTAAGGCAAATCCGGATCCACTATGGCCTGATGTTTACTATAACTACAATGCTGCAGCAAAGCCAAAGGTAACAACCTTTAAGACAGAATATAAGAAAAAGAAGGTTGCTTGGTACGACGGTAAGGGTAACCTAAAGGGTAAAGAAAGAATGTTTACACTTCACGACGGTGAAGAAGAGGAAGATGAGGACGCTACAGATGCTACAGAGCTTGGTACAGAAGCACCTACAGACGCACCTATAATACATCCTGAGAGCATTATGCTTGATTATAGCCAGTTAGTTATGGATGTAGGCGATATTGAAACCTTGAAAATTATCTGGACTCCTGAAAATACTACCGAAAAGGGTATTACATGGACATCTAGTAATGCAAATGTTGCTAAGGTAGCATCTGGTGGTAAGGTAACAGCTGTTTCTCCTGGTGAGTGTACAATTACAGCAGAAACAACTAATGGACATAGCTATTCTGCTAATATAATTGTAAATGATATTCTTGCAACAAAGCTTACTTTATCATCATCAGCATATAATACAAGCACACTAGGAGAAACCTATAGACTGTATGCAACCTATGAGCCTTCAAACGTTACAAACAAAGTTGAGTGGGTAAGCTCAAACCATGCTGTTGCTACAGTTTCAAGTTCGGGTGTAGTTAAGATTAATGGCTACGGTAGCTGTACTATTACTGCTACTCTAGACTCATTAACCTGTAAGTGTGTTGTTACAGTAAAGCCATCTACAACAACTCCACCAGCAACAAACCCACCAGCAACAAATCCACCGGCAACAAACCCACCAGCGACAAACCCACCGGCAACAAATCCACCACAGCCAGACGAAATTCCTGATGTAACAGAGCCGGCTGAAATAGAAGAATAATTAAATAAGAGGTAAAGCTATGAAAAGTGCGTTAATATACTACACAGCTCATAAAACAGGATATTGTGAAACAGCTTTAAGAGGCTGTACAGAATCACAGGGGATTTATATAGACAGCGTGATTGCTTGTGTGTCTGACGAAAATCTTGGACAAAGTATAAATTCTTGTTTTAGTAAATATAACGCACTTTTTATAGTAGGTGATATTCTACGAAATGATAAAGCAGGTTTAATGCCTGTTTTATCGTGTGGATTTAAGAATTTAAATGTAATATCAAAAGAGATAAAAGCAGAGCAAAGTAATGGATATCTGCTTGAATTTGAGGATAAAAAAATTGTAGTACTGCCGGATATACCGGAGAAAATCAGCAGACTTGTATCTGCACAGCTACTTGAGTATTTGAAAACGGAGAACAATAGTATATGAGAATGAGAAGAAAGCCATGGGCACGTCCTGAGCTGGCTGCATGTGATTTTTTTGTGGACGAGCCAAAATTAAACAGAGGTAAATGGGCAAGCTGTTTTAAAAAGCAACAGCCAATACATTTAGAGCTTGGTTGCGGTAAAGGCTCATTTATAGGTAAAATAGCATACGATCACCCAGATATTAATTATATAGGTGTTGACATAAAAAGTGAGGTTCTTGCAGTAGGCAGAAGAAATATTGTAAAGCTTTTTGGTGAAAAGCCTGTTGAAAATATTTTGCTTACA
>JAXJQK010000291.1:0-6894 GCA_036311185.1 Acutalibacteraceae bacterium
CAGTAATATCACTGGTATGGTCAGCCTTTTTCTCATCATTGTTACTTTTAATTTCAGTAACATTACTAGCAGATTTATTATTTTGCCCACCATCATCACTTTTGCTCTTAGTAATATTATTGATGGACTCAGCCTTTTTCTTATCACTGTTACTTTTAAGTTCAGTAACATTATTAGTAGAGTTATTTTTTTGTTCACTATTACCGTTTTTAAAAGCAACTATATTACCAGCAGGATTAGCCTTTTTTTCATCGCTATTACTAATTTCCAATATATTACTAGTGTGATTAGTTTCTTTTTCGTTACTGTTATCTTTGAACTCAACTATATTACCAGTGTAGTTAGTAAATTTCTTTTTACTAAAGTTAATCTTTAGATTGTTGTTATTTTTTAATTCAAAGGTGTTGTTTGTAAGTTCTACTATATTATGAGTACGTTCAGTCAATTTTTCATCTTTATTATCAGAGTATTTCCTCATTGACTAACACTCCTTGTACCAAATATCGTGATGTTTTGATATCACCTAAGCAAGTACTTAAGGTAATAATTTTATCATCAGCGGTTACATTTAAGTCTCGCTTGTTATACATCATAGATGAAACAGGATTTTGAGCATAATCAAGATATTCTTGGAACACTTCTTTATCATTAAAATTAAATGAATTAAGAAGATGTCTGTCATCATATTCATATGCTGAAAAAATCCTATAGGTTAAAGTTCTATCAGATAAATAAATGTATATATATTGATTCTCGTTAAAAAACGCTTCATCTCTAAAGTTGTGCAATTCTCTAAACATAGAACCATTAAGCATATTGTGTCCATATAGTACTGTGTTTGGATCGTCGAAATTTTTGCTGTTTGCTTTTTCAGTATAAATACAGCCAGCAAACGCATATTCTTTATACATATTATGATTCAAATAGTATGTGTCGTCATCACCTTGGTATTGTGCAATCGGATAATCTATCATAGTATTAGGAATTTTTATCCAGGCATATAAATCGGTGTTAACCTCTGAAAGCTCTGTGAAATTAATTTCACCATTTATAGCATCGTGAACCTCTTCAGGGGCAATGTTATCAAGCGGAGCATCAGGTGTATCACCATAGGTAGCTGTTTCGTTTGTATTATTTGTATTATTTGTATAATCTGTATAATTTGTATCGGTTGCTTCAGTTGCTTGAGTTGATGTAATTGATTTTATCTCGCTGTATTCTGTACCGCTTGAATATATATTATATAAAAACCAACATACATAGCCAAGTAAACAAATCATTAAAATAATAGCAATTGTAAAAACTATTTTCCATATAAAATGTTTGTCTTTTGTCATATTAAACCACCCTTTATAAAAATGAAAACCACGCTATTTTTTAGCGTGGTTTTCGGTTACTCGATTATTACTCGCTTATTCTCTTCTTAGCGATAACTGCTACGCCACCACAAGTTAAAGCTGCCAAAGCTGCATAAACTGCATATGTTGTAGAAACACCTGTTGCAGGTGACTTACCAGCAGATGCATTGCCGTTAGCAGATGCATTGCCGTTAACAGATGCGTTGCTGTTACTGTTGCTGTTGCTTGAACCACCAACTGAATCAGCATCAACGCTAGGGCTCTTTAAAGCAGAAGCAGATACAGAACCACAAGCTAGGATCATTGCTGAGATAGCAAGTACTAATAATTTCTTCATTGCAAACATCCTCCTAAAAATATATTTATAAGAATACACCCTACATTAAAGTATAAACTTATACAAACATTTAAACATTTGAATTATAGCACACTTTTTTTCTTTTGTAAACTGGAATTAAAGAAATTCATCAAAAAAATATATACAAACTTTTATTATTTAAGGTTTTGTAAATTTTTGTATTTACTTGCAGTGATTTAATATTTATGATAATATATATTGTATTGAATTATGATAGGAGTCGTTATATTGCGAAAGATTAATGATATAAAAAATCTTGATTGCGAGTATATTCCTTTGGTTGCACAGATTATGGAAACACGAAAAAGAGGCGAAGTGCCTTTGGCTTATGTGCGTACCTATGGCTGTCAGCAAAATGTTGCAGATAGTGAGAAAATAAAAGGCTTACTTGCAGAAATGGGTTATGAATTTACCGACAAGCCCGAAAATGCAGATTTTATTTTGTTTAATACCTGTGCAGTTAGAGAGCACGCCGAGGATAGAGTGTTTGGTAATGTTGGTGCTTTGAAAACTATTAAAAGAAAGCACCCATCTGTGCTTATAGCACTTTGTGGCTGTATGATGGAACAGGAGCATATTGCAAACAGAATATATAAGAGCTTCCCGTTTGTTGGCTTGGTATTTGGTACTAATTATATACATCAATTTCCTGAATTATTATATAGATGTCTTTCAAATGGTAAGCGTTTAGTTATAAGAGGAAATGAAGATACAACAATTTATGAGAATATTCCAACAAGAAGAGATGGTACATTCAAAGGCTGGTTGCCTGTTATGTATGGCTGTAATAATTTCTGTACATACTGTATTGTACCATATGTAAGAGGAAGAGAAAGAAGCAGAAATCCTGAGAATGTTCTTGCAGAAGCAAAAGAGCTTATAAACAGTGGATATAAGGATATTACTCTTTTAGGACAAAATGTAAATTCCTATGGTAAAGGCTTGCCAGAGGAGTCTAAAATGAGCTTTGCACAGCTTATTTCTGAAATTGATAAAATTGATGGTGACTACTGGCTAAGATTTATGACATCACACCCTAAGGATTGCTCAAAAGAGTTGATTGATGCTATTGCAAGCAGTAAACATATTTCAACACATCTGCACCTTCCTTTCCAAAGTGGTAGCGACAGAATTTTAAAGCTGATGAATCGTCACTATGATAGAGAAAAATATCTTGAAATTATAAGATACGCAAAGGAAAAAATTCCTAATCTGTCACTTACAAGTGATATTATAGTAGGTTTCCCTGGTGAAACCTACGAGGACTTTAAAGAAACCCTGTCACTTGTAGAAGAGGTTGGATTTACATCATTATTTACATTTATTTATTCACCACGAGAGGGTACACCAGCAGCTAAAATGGACGACCCTATTTCGTATGAAGAAAAGAATAAGTGGTTTCAGGAGCTACTTGCACTTCAAGAGAGCATATCAGCTAAACGCTGTGCGAATATGGTTGGTAATACCTATAAGGTGCTTGTTGAAGGCAGTACAGGCAAAGAAAACATACTGCAAACCCGTACATCAGGTAATATTATTGTAGAGGTTGAGGGTGATGATTCACTAATCGGAACATTCCAAAATGTAGAGGTTACTCAATCACGCAATTGGATATTAAAAGGTAAATTTATTTAATTTGGAGGAAACAAAAATGACAATGATCGAACTAGCAAGAGAGCTTGGTAAGGAAATTCAGAAGGATCCATCATATATCAGTGTAAAGGCAGCAGAGCAGTCTTGTGACGAGGACAAGCAGCTACAGGAGCTTATCGCTGAGTTTAATATGAAAAGAATGACACTTAGCCAAGAGGTTAACAATCCTGAGAAGGACGAAGAGAAAATTGCAAAGCTTAACGAAGAGCTAAGAGAGTGCTATGATAAGGTTATGAGCAACGAGAATATGAACAGCTATAATAACGCTAAAACAGAGCTGGACCATAAGCTAAAGCATATCATTGATATTATCACAATGAGTGCAGAGGGTGCAGACCCTGATACAGTTCAGGAGCAGAGCGAATGTAGTTGTGACTGTTCAAGCTGTGGTGGTTGTCACTAATAAAAAACATTAATACTAGGGGCTGTTTGAAAAAATAACAAGCCCTAAACAACAACACCACAAGCCAATAATAGGTTTGTGGTGTTGTAAAGACTAAAAGAGGGTGAATTTGATGGCAGAGCTTTCTCCAATGATGAAGCAATATTTACAAATAAAGGAGCAAAACAAGGATTGCATATTGTTTTTCAGGTTAGGCGACTTTTACGAAATGTTTTTTGATGATGCAAAGCTTGCTTCAAAGGAGCTTGAGCTTACTTTAACAGGCAGAGATTGTGGACAGGAAGAACGTGCACCTATGTGTGGTGTTCCTTTTCACAGCAGTGAATCCTACATAGCAAGATTAGTTGCAAAGGGCTATAAGGTTGCTATATGCGAGCAGGTAGAAGATCCGTCAAAGGCTAAAGGCTTAGTTAAAAGAGATATAATCAGAGTAATTACACCAGGTACCGTAACAGAAAGCAGTATGCTTGACGAGGGTGTAAATAACTACATATGCTGTGTTTATACAGTGGATAAAAATATAGGTGTATGTTACTGTGATATTTCAACAGGCGAATTTGCAGGTACATTTTTAAAGGGTGATGATGTAGTTGCACTCCTTAAAAATGAACTTGGTAAGATAAACCCACGTGAAATTTTAGTGGGTGGAGATACTGTTAAATTTAAAGAGCTTGCTCGTTTTATAAAGGATAAGCTTTCTTGTGGTGTTGAGCTTATTAATGATGAAAAGTTTGATTATGAGCTTTGCAAGCAAATTACAGAAAACAGATTTGGCAAGCAAATAACCGAGGAGCTTGAAGAAAAGCATTATTATGCTACTGTTTCAGCTAGTGGTGCATTGCTTGACTATTTAAAAATCACACAGAAAAATGGTTTAGAACGTTTGCGTGAATTTGTAGTATATACAGATAATCAGTATATGGCACTCGATTACAACACAAGACGTAATCTTGAGCTTTTAGAAACTATGCGTAATAAAGAAAAGCGTGGTTCTTTACTGTGGGTATTGGATAAAACAAAAACCTCTATGGGTAAGCGTTTAATACGCTCTTGGATAGAGCAACCACTTATAAGCTGTGGTGCGATAATAAAAAGACAGAACGCTATTGAAGAACTTGTAAATAATACTATGCTCAGATTAGACATTGTAGAGGCATTACAGGGTATTTTAGATATGGAACGACTAATGACAAGAATAGTCTATGGTACATCAAATGCCCGAGAGCTTCGTTCATTAGCCTGTGCAATAGGAAAGGTACCAAAGGTAAAAACAATTACAAAAGATGTTACATCATCTTTGCTAACAGAAATATATAATGGTATAGATGTTCTTGAAGATGTTTTTCAAAGTATAGATTCTGCCATTGTTGACGAACCACCATTCAGCATAAGAGAGGGCGGTATGATAAAAAATGGTTATAATCAAGAGCTGGACTCTATTGTAGCCGATATGAACAACTCCTCAGATATACTAGCTGATATAGAGGCACAGGAAAAGGAAAAAACAGGTATACCAAAGCTGAAAGTAGGCTATAACAGAGTATTTGGCTATTATATAGAAGTACCTAATTCCTACAAAAATCTTGTACCTGAAACATATATAAGAAAACAGACTCTTTCAAATTGCGAAAGATATATTACACAGGATTTAAAGCTTGTTGAGGGTAGAATTTTAGGTGCAAAGGAAAAGTCGGTTGCACTGGAATATA
Organism: Acutalibacteraceae bacterium; assembly: GCA_036311185.1. Classification (GTDB taxonomy): domain Bacteria; phylum Bacillota; class Clostridia; order Oscillospirales; family Acutalibacteraceae; genus CAG-964. The sequence goes on from JAXJQK010000291.1 coordinate 5,482, forward strand.
AGCTCTATGAAGAAGTAAGAGCATTTGTAGCAGGTAATCTTTCAAGAGTTCAGTCTACAGCACAGAACATTGCAAAGCTTGATGTGCTATGCTCACTTGCCTGTGTTGCTTCTGATAATCGTTATTGTAAACCAGATATTAATGTAAAGGGTGTACTTGAGCTTAAAGATAGCCGTCACCCTGTTGTTGAGCAATTATTAAAGGATACACCTTTTGTTCCTAATGATGTTGTTCTTGATAAACAGCTTAACAGCACAGCTATAATTACAGGCCCTAATATGGCTGGTAAATCAACCTATATGCGTCAAACTGCACTTATTGTGCTTATGGCACAAATGGGTAGCTTTGTACCAGCAACCAGTGCAAATGTAGGTATAGTTGATAAAATATTCACCCGAGTAGGTGCATCTGATGACCTTGCTTCTGGACAATCTACCTTTATGGTTGAGATGAATGAGGTTGCCAATATCATCAAAAATGCAACCCCTGATAGCTTGCTTATTTTAGATGAAATAGGCAGAGGTACATCTACCTTTGACGGTATGAGTATAGCTAGAGCTGTTCTTGAATATGTAAGCGATAAACGCAAGCTTGGTGCAAAAACATTGTTTGCTACACATTATCACGAGCTTGCTGTTATGGAGGAATTGCTTGATGGTGTAAAGAATTACAACATAGCCGTAAAAAAGAATGGCGAAAATATCACATTTTTACGCAGAATTGTACCTGGTGGGGCAGACAAAAGCTATGGTATTGAGGTTGCAAGGCTTGCTGGAATACCTGAATGGGTTATTAAAAGAGCAAAAGAAATTCAGCGAGAGTACGAAAATGGTACAGGTGAAAATCTAAATGTTGTAAAGAAAAAGCAACCAAAGCAAAATAATGATGTAGCTCAAATTTCGTTGCTTGGTAATGTAGCAGATAACGAAATAATATCAGAGCTTAAATCAACAGACCTAAACACACTTACACCAATTGAAGCTATGAATATATTATATAAGCTAAAAGCTAAAGCCGATAATATGTAATAATAAAGGGGGGTAACGCCTGTGGGGAATATTAATGTACTTGATAAAAATATAGCCGAGCTTATTGCAGCAGGCGAGGTTGTAGAGCGACCTGCCTCCGTAATAAAAGAGCTTGTAGAAAATGCCGTAGATGCAGGTGCTACAGCAATAACGGTTGAAATAAAAAACGGTGGAGTAAAATATATAAGAATATCTGACAATGGATCAGGTATATTAAAGGAAGATGTTCCAAAGGCATTTTTACGTCACGCAACAAGTAAGGTTGCAACAGCATTTGACCTTGACAGTATAGCTACCTTGGGCTTTCGTGGTGAGGCACTTGCTTCTGTCTGTGCAGTTTCTAAGGTACAGCTTCTTACAAAGCACAAAAGCGAAGATATTGGTA
>JAXJQK010000292.1:0-12661 GCA_036311185.1 Acutalibacteraceae bacterium
AGCTTACCGTTGTCAATAACAATTACATAATCAGCCTCGGCAGCCTCTTCCATATAGTGGGTTGTAAGAAATACTGTCATATTGTTTTCTTTCTGTAGCTTTGCAATTGTTTCCCATACATTCTGTCTTGTCTGTGGGTCAAGTCCTGTTGTTGGCTCGTCTAAGAATAGAATTTTTGGTGTATTTACAAGTGCTCTGGCAATATCTGCTCTTCTTCGTTGACCACCTGAAAGCTTACCATAAGGTCTATTCATAAATTCTGTTATGTTTACAATCTCACAAGCATTTTCAACAGCCTGTGCAAGCTTTTTACCCTTTAAGCCGTAAAAACTACCACGTAATGTAATATTTTCTCTTATTGTTAAAATAGGGTCAAGCACACTGTCCTGAAATACAATTCCTATTTTTCTGCGTATTTCATCATCATTTTTACCAACCTTACATCCGTCTACGATGATTTCGCCACTGTCTGGCTTTAAGTAGGTGCATATCATATCAATGGTTGTACTTTTACCTGCACCATTAGGGCCAAGAAAAGCAAATAGCTTGCCTTCTTCTACATAAAAATCAATACCTTTAACTGCCTTTACATCTTTATATGACTTTACAAGTGATTTAACCTCTACAATTTTACTCATTTTCTTCCTCCTGCATTTCTTCAAGCTTTTTATTTATTTGCTTTGATGCGTCTATATCTTTTGCAAACACTATAAAACGTACTAAAAAATAAATTAAAAATATAATTCCTAAGGTTGCCAATGACCATCCTGAGAAAATTGGGAACCATTCGTACACATATCCACCTAAACCAAAGACCGTTGCTATTACAATAATCAAGGCTATAATATGACTATACATTTCATCTTTACTAACAATCTTATCAAAAAGAAAAAGTAAAAAACATATTACAGTTGTAACCGAAAGATATTGCATAGTTATTACAACATATCCAAACTGTTCACTGGTTTTTACAACATCTGTTATAATGTATATCAAATTTAATACCAACGACATAACTGTGAAAACAACGCAGTTAAGTATACAAAAATCTTTAATTCTTTTAAACACAATTAATACCCTCCCTTAAACTCCAAACTTCTTCTTAAAGGCTGAAACATAGTGACGATTGATTATAATTTTTTCACCGTTACGCATTGTAGCCTCAAATTTTCCGTTAATAAAAGGGCGAACACTTTTAAGCCTTGCAATATTTAAAATACAGCTTTTGCTTACCCTTATAAATGAAGTATCTTCAAACATTGTTTCAAGTGTATACAGCTTGTATTTACATTCGTAAACATCATCCTTTGTATATATGTAGCTTTTTTCATCTACGCTTTCAATGTAGAAAATTTCATCAAGTGTTATAGTGTGATTGCTTCCATTCTTTTCAGCCTGAATTGATTGACAGAAAATTCTAAGGGTTTCAATCAGATTTTCTATCTGTGGTGTTTCCTCAGAATATTTCAGAGTAACCTCTGGCTCGGTAAACTCAGAGCTTTTAAAAATATTAAGCTTCATTTCTGTTCCCCCTTTCGGTAATTCTAATTTATCACATCATAAAAAACAAATCAACTAATTTCAGGTAAGATGCATTTTGATAGAGGTGAAGTGCATAAAGGTTGGGTAAAAGCATTCTTTTGGTTTTGGTGTAAAATCAAAAAATTCACGTAAAAACAAAGCTCCCCTACGTAACAAATCGCTTATACCCTTGCGTAATGTAGTAATAACGCAACCAATTTAAGATAAATTGTATTTTGATGGTAATAAAATTCTTAAAGGTTGGATGAAAAAATCTTGTTTTAGTTTTTTGTGTAAAACCAAAAATTTGAAATAGATAGACACTCAAAACCGTTTTTGGTATAATAATTTTGGAAAATTTCAAAAAATTTACCTAAAAAACAAAAAATCCCCCTGCGTAATGGGTTGCTTATACCCTTGCGTAGTGCAGTAATATGGGTAATGAAAGGAGGTGGCGACTATGTCGGAATACACGACAGGTGAAATGGCAAAGCTCTGTGGAATTACAGTAAGAACAGTTCAATATTATGACACACGAAATATTCTTGTTCCAAGCCGACTTACTGAGGGTGGCAGACGAGTTTACTCAGAGAACGATTTACAGAAATTAAAGGTAATCTGTTTCTTGAGAGAAATCGGAATGTCTATCAATAGTATAGGTGAGCTTTTGTCAGAGGAGGCTCCTGAGAATGTAATATCAATTCTACTTGAACAGCAGGAGAAATCTCTAACAGCTGAAATCTCTGAAAAGCAATCTCAGCTTGACACTATCAAGCAGATGACTAAAGAGATAAAGAGCTGGAAAAACTTTTCTGTCGAATCTATTACAGATATAGCCCACATTATGAAAAACAAAAAGAATTTAAGAAAAGTAAGAGGAATAACGCTTGCAGTAGGATTTGCGATGGACGCAATAGAGGTGGCAACACTTATGCTATGGATTACAAAAGGAATATGGTTACCATTTGCAATTGGTATGGTAGCAGTTGTAGCTATGGGTATATGGATTTCTTTGTATTACTTTAAAAACGTAGAATATATATGTCCTGAATGTCACAATGTATTCCAGCCATCATTAAAAGAGGCTTTTTTTGCTAATCACACACCAAGAACACGTAAGCTAAGATGTCCTAAGTGTAATCACAAGGGCTTTTGTGTAGAAACATACCACGAGGAGGTAACAGATAATGAAAAATCTAATGCAAAATCTTAAAAAGCCATTATTATTTGCCTTGGCTTTATTGCCTGTTGCTATAATTGGTGGTATATTCACTGGTATGTATATGATTGATACATCCTCTCCAGAGAATTTAAAAATGTTATTATCTCAATTTGGCAGTACAACTGTGCTAATTGTAATTACCACAATACAAACCTGTACATATGCTCTTTTTTGTGGATTTTTTGGATATATACTTGCAGATAAAATAGGACTAATAAAGCCATTTAAGGTTGAGAAAGATATTGCAATCAAAGCTATTGCATTTGGTGCTATAACTGGTGCATTGCTTGTCATTGATTATTGTATTTCTGGTAATATCTATCCAACAATTAAAGAGGTAACCAAGACTGGATTGTCAGTAAGTAGTATAATAGCCTCTATTTTATATGGTGGAATTATTGAAGAAATAATGATGAGACTTTTCTTAATGTCATTTATTATATTTGTTATTTGGAAATTGTTCTTAAAAAAGAAATCAAAGGAAGAAATCCCTACAGCTGTATTTGTTGTAGCTAATATTATTATAGCACTTACATTTGCAGCAGGTCATTTACCAGCAACAATACTTATGTTTGTAGAATTAACCCCATTGCTTTTAATCAGATGCTTCTTACTTAACGGAATAGGTGGCTTATTTTTCGGTGAGCTTTACCACAAGCACGGCATACAGTATGCTATAATAGCTCATATGGGTGCACATATTATAAGTAAGCTGGTATTTATTTTATTTATATAGTCAATTTATAAAAAACACTCCCTTAAAGTTCGTTTTATCTGAGCTTTTGGGGAGTATTTTGTTATTTTTCTTAGGCTTTAAAACATTTGATTTTATAAAATTACTATTAAACCTACTGTATACACCTTGATATTATAACTATTTTATATTATAATTATTGTGGTATATTTTCAAAAGATTGAAAGGAAATATAATTTTATGGCGAAAAAAGAGAATTCTTCTAAGGCTAAAAATGCAAAAAAAGAGAAGAAAAAGCGTAAAAATATATTTGGAACTGTTTTTGCTATTGTTATAGCTTTAGCATTATTATCAGTTTCTTTCTATGTTGTATATTATTTGTTACAGCGTGGTCAAAGTGCTATGGATAATTACTCAGGTAACAGTACCACTGCTACAGAGGCTACACAGCCAATTTCAGGACACGCTCTACAGCAAACCCAAATGCCTGCTATCAAAAATGACGACCAGTCAGAGGGGTATCTTGACGGTGCTATATATATATGGAATAACAAGGGCTACGAGGTATTTAAGGGCAGTGTAACTGACGCTAAAGCCTACGCTGAAAGCATTAGTAATTATAAAACCCTACTTGGCAAAGACTACGAAGTTTATAATGTAGTAGTTCCGTCAAGTGTTGAAATTGCTTTGCCAGAACGTTTGAGCAAAACAGTATCTAATAATCAGTGGGAAAATATTTCTAATATATTTGATAATATATCTGATGACGTTACTCCGGTAGATGTTTATAATATTCTTGGCGAAAAACGCAACGAAGCCCTTTATTATAATACTGATAAGTACTGGACACAGCTTGGTGCTTATTATGCATATAGTAGCCTTGCAGATAAACTGGGGGTAAAAGCTGTAAATATTGACGATTTCGGGCTTGCTACAGTTGAGTCTGAGGTGTTAGGTTCTCATATATCAGCAACCATTTCTAAAGAAACCAAAAACGGAAACCCTATGCTTATTCAAAACCCTGACACAGTAAAATATTACAGTCTACCTGACACTGTAACAGTAACTGCTATGCCTAAGGCTAGTGATGAAATAACAGAAACAAGCTACTACAATTCGTCATTTGAAGAAAAAAGCACACCTATTGACGTATATAACACAAAGGATTGTGCTTATACTATGCTTAAAAACAGTGCTGTTGAAAATGGTAAAATTGCAATTATTTCCGATAAATTCGGTTATGGTATAGCACCATTCTTAACTGCAAATTATAATGAAATACATTTGATAGATATAGATAATTTTGAACGCAATGTAAAAAATTATCTTGAAGAAAATGAAATTACAACAGTTGTATATCTTAACGGAATTATGTCTGCCAATACAGCAGCAAAAACAGCAAAAACAGACGCAATGTTTTAAGAAATAACTATTTAGAAAGGTGGTGTTACTGTGCTGGGAGCATTTATAGATGTATCAATACTTGGTAAAATTTCTAAAAAAGGTGTTTACACAGGCTATATAAGCAAATGTGCAAATAGAAAATACAGACGTACAAGCATTGTAGTGTTTTCAAGAACCCCATTGCCAGATGTTGTTCACTGCACGGTAATCGCCACAACTCAACTAAATAGCAATATAAAATATATTGCCGCACCAAGTGGTCAAATCTTCTATGAGCCTGAAATAATAGAGCTTTTAGGCGAAGTTAGAAATGTTCGTTATAATAAAATGACCTGCTTGTATGAAAAATCCTGTGGTGCAATAGTTTTTCATAGATTTGACGACGGAATAAAAGTACTGCTTGTAAAAAATCATAATGGTAGATACTGGAGCTTTCCTAAAGGTCATATCGAAAAAGGAGAAAACGAACACCAGACAGCCACTCGTGAAATAAAAGAAGAAACAGGCTTATCCGTTAACTTTTATGACAATTACCGTCAAATAAGCGATTATGTTCCTTTTGGTAAGATAAAAAAGAGAGTTGTTTTCTTTTTGGCTGAATCAAAAACATCCAATGTAAAAATTCAAAAATCAGAAATTGATCTATACACTTGGGTTTCATTTGCTGACGCACAAAAAATGTGCAGATACGAAAACGATTTAAGAGTACTAAAAAAAGCAGAAGCAATGATATATCTACACGATAAAAAACGAGAGAATGCTAAATAAAAGCATCTCTCGTTTTTTCACATTTGTTTAAAACTATGATTAATTTTACTGAAGCATATCATCAAGGAATTTTTCCATTTCTGTTAAGCAATTATCCTTACTAATATCACCAGCAAGGTTATGTTTACGCATATACACAGATAACATCATATCAGAATCTACATCAATAAACGCATATGTTTCTATACGATTATCATACTCTACCTGCCAAATATATGCATTTCCATCTCTAGTTTGATAACCAGCTATTTCCTCTGCTGATATATAAGACTTTCCAGAAAAATCCATTAAATCTTTCAAACTAGCATCATCCCTAGAAGAATATCCCTCCAATAATTCTGCTTCACAAGTAATAGTTCTGTCATAACTATCAAATATTGCACAACTAGTCTCTTCTTCTTCTCTTAGTTCATATCCGATAGGAGTGTAAATTATCATTTCAAAATTAGAGTTTCCGCTTGAATATTTTAAAGTTTTAGGCATAGAGTAATCATCATCTATATCTTCAAACAATTCTTCGCTGTAATCCTCATCAATAGAATCTAACTCTCCAAATAGATCTTCAACGTATCCTTCATCAACAGAATCTATCTCACCAAATACATCTTTGCTGTAATCATCATCTGAATCGTTAGAGAAAATTTCATCTAAACCAATGTTTTGGAAAAATTCTTTAAATTCATCTTGAGTTTCTGAAGTTTCTTTAGATGAGAATAAAGCTATTATTCCACCCAAAAGAAGTACAACAACAATAATATAGACTAATATTATAATTGAAGTTGATTTTTTATTTGGCGGTGTAAGTTCACTGTAATTATATTTTACATCACGCTTTGGTCTGCTATTAGGCTCGGTTGAAGCAGAAGCACTTTCAACATTCTGTGTATAGTTAACCTTAGACTCTTCATTAAATACAGACTGTTGTGGTTTATCCTGTGCGTTTATATTTGTTTTTTCTTCAACTGTAAAAGGTTGGGGTCTGTCCTGTCCACTCACCTGTGGTCTTTCGTTACCCATTGGCTGATTAGGTCTGTCCTGTCCATTCGCCTGTGGTCTTTCATTACCCACTGGCTGATAAGGTCTACCCTGTCCATTCACCTGTGGTCTTTCATTACCCATTGGCTGATAAGGTCTACCCTGTCCATTCATTTGCGGTCTTTCGTTGCCCATTGGCTGATAAGGTCTACCCTGTCCATTCATTTGCGGTCTTTCGTTGCCCATTGGCTGATAAGGTCTGCCCTGTCCATTCATCGGTGGTCTTTCATTACCCATTGGCTGATAAGGTCTACCCTGTCCGTTCATTTGCGGTCTTTCATTACCCATTGGCTGATAAGGTCTGCCCTGTCCGTTCATTGGTGGTCTTTGTTGATTACCCATTGGCTGGTTAGGATTAGACTGTGAATAAAACTCCTGTGCAAAAGCCCTACCCTCTGATACTCCGCTTCTGTTATTAGCCTGCTGATTAGGTACAGGATTATTTGGATTAGGCTGTCTTAACGGAGGATTATTTCTGTTTACAGGTGGTCTATTTATAGGTCTGTTTACTGGTCTATTTTCAGGTGGTATATTTCTATTTTGTGATACTGTATTTTGATTATTAAAAATCCCTGGCAAAGCTGAATAAGTATTATAGCTCATCTGTTGATTATCGTTAGATGTATTAGTATTATTTTCAATATCGTTGTTTTGTTCTACAGGTGGATTGGTGTTTGTATCATTAACCTGTTCATTCTTTTTTTGAAAATCATTATCCATATAATAAACTCCCTTTATTACTTAATCATTATATATAAGATAGATTATCATAAATAAAAGCAAAATACAATATAAAGACTTAAAAAATAATCATAAATATTCAAATCGTATTATAAACTTAAATTCCATAAAATAGATTGAATAATTTAGGCTAACGTGATAAAATACTTTAGGTATAAAATTTCTATAAGTGAAAAACTAGAGATTTTCAGTTACGGAGGGTAAATTTGATGAGTGAAAATACAAACAAACCACTTGTTTCGGTATTAATGGCTGTTTATAATTGTTCAGAAACTTTAGAAGAAGCTGTGCAGTCAATTATAAATCAAACCTACACCAATTGGGAATTGATTTTATGTGATGATGCTTCGACTGATGATACATACAAAAAATCACTGGAGCTTTCAAAAAAGGATTCTAGAATCAAGGTTTTAAAAAACGACAAAAATCTTACACTTGCACCAAGTTTAAATAAATGTCTTGAAAATGCAAATGGTACTTATACAGCCAGAATGGATGGCGATGATGTATGCGATCCTACAAGATTTGAAAAAGAAGTAAACTTCTTAGAAACACATCCTGAATTTGCAGTTGTAAGCTGTAATATGGATTTGTATGATAATGAAGGTACTTACGGACAAGTAAAATTTGTTGAATACCCTGAAAAAATAGACTTTTCAACTGCAAGCCCTATTTGTCATGCAGGTTGTATGATGAGAAAAAAAGTTCTTGAGGAGCTTGGTGGATATGATATTTCTCCAAAAACCGAGAGAATTGAGGATTATGACTTATGGATAAGACTTTATCTTGCTGGCTATAAAGCTCATAATATTCAAGAATATCTTTACAGTATGCGAGACGACAGAAATGCACTAAAAAGAAAAAAATTCAAATTCAGACTTACTGAGTATAGATTAAGAGCAAATATGTGTAAAAGCTTTAATCTGCCTTTAAAATGCAGAATTATGGCGTTTAAGCCTATTATTCTCGGTCTTATGCCATCATTTATTTATTCAGCGTTACATAAAGCAGCTTATAAAAAGTAAATACTATATTATACTAAAACCTTCTGTGATTTAATTCAAATTATCACAGAAGGTTTTTTTATTTATAGATCCAGCAAATCAGCGGCGGTTATATCGTTTTCAAGATTATCTCTTGCAAGGTCGTTATCAATTGTAGAATAAACTGATGAAATAGGTTTTTCCACAGGATATGGTTTTGTGTGGAAAACTTTTTGAGAAGGAGCTTCTGTACCTGAAATTATAGAATTAACGTGTCTTTTTCCGTGCTTTGCTTTTCCTTGAATTTCAGGCACAGCAGGCTCTGTATTGCGTGGTTGTGTATGTGTGCGTTCTATACGCTTCATTCCCTTTTTCGCCATTTTATCACCTCAATATATATTTTTAGCTTTAATTTATATATTATGTGATACTAAATTCTGGATAGCATAAGGAATTTTTATTATAGTCGGAACATATAAATAAAATTATGCATATATTACAATGGTGTTTAGTATTAATTTATAATCGGAGGTAATTATGAATACACATAATTTTGTGGAAAAATCGCTTGAGCTTCACTTGTTTTTCGGACGCATAATGAAAGAGCACTCTCTTTTTTTAAAAGCAGGCTTTACTCCTGCCAACCCAACATTTTCTGCTAAAGCAGAGTTTTTTATGAAAGAGTTTGATAAGCTACTGTGTCAAGCTGTATCTCTTAGTAACGGTGTTATAAGTAATGAGGTTCTTTGTTCAGGCGAAGTTGTTACAGAGTTTACCTCTTTAGCTGAAAAACAAACTCAACGCTTTACAGGAATACATATTAATAAAGAAATAACCGAAAAAGAGCTACATTTAAACTGTAACGAATGTAAAAATTCAATTAATTTTGAAAATAAATGTTCTATGGTACACCATCTTAATCAAAATTCACTCAAATTACTTGAGGGACTTATTTCATTTAAAGAAAGCATATTAAATAATGTGCTTCAATGTCAGATGTTTACAGTTAATTATCCGTTACTGATTGAGCATATAATAAGAGAGGCTAAGTTATATCGTAATTATATTATTATGCTTGAAAATGATGGTTGTTTATCTGAAAGCTCTATAAAAGAAAAAGAATGTTTCTGGAACCAAATTATGATGGAACACGCTTTATTTATCAGAGGACTTTTAGACCCTTGTGAAGAAGATTTGTTTCATTCTGCAGATAGCTTTGCAAAAGAATATGCACTACTACTTGATACCAGTCGCAATGCACATAACAGAATGATAGCTTCAGCTGAAACAAATCGCAACATATATAACAAGACTATGACATCACCAGAGGTAAATCATAATACACATAGCAAAGCAACTATATCTAATTCTCTAGAAGAAACTATTAAATTTAGAAACTTTAACCAAAACGCTACACAAGGAATACAGCAGTGTAACATTCGTTCTGTAATTCTACCTCTTTTAGCAGACCATGTATTGCGAGAAGCTAACCACTACATTCGCATTTTAAAGTGTGGATAAATTTAGGTTTATCCTCTCTATTCTTCAAAAGCAAAAGGCTCGGATAATTTTCCGAGCCTTTTGACTGTTAATTAAAAATTATATTATTTTAAGAATATCTTAGAACATAATAATTAAAAACTGTGATACAAGTACAACTGCGATAAGTGCAATTGGATATGTAGCAGCGTAAGCAGCGGCAACATCCTCTGTTCCTGCTGTTGAAATAAGTGTACCAAGTGCAGGAGTACTTGTCATACCACCTGTAATTGAACCAAGGTTGTTAAGCATTGGTAGCTTAAGAACATACTTAGCAAATATGAAGCCAGCAACCAATGGAACAATTGTCATAATGATACCATATACAAAGTACATTCCATTAAAGTTAGCAACGAAATCTGCACCACCAGGGATACCTGCACCTACTAGGAACAATACAAGACCAAGCTCTCTAAATAGCTTTAGTGTTGTTTCCTCTGGCATTAGGCTTAGCTTACCAATTCTGCCGAAGTGACCAAGAATTAGTGAAACAAGCAAGCAACCACCTGTTGTTGTAAGTGAGAAGCAAGTACCTTCTAAGCCATCACCACTCATAGGAATCTTAACCTTACCTATAAATGTACCAAGAATAGCAGCTAGTGAGAACACTGCGATACCCATATGGTCTAGGTGGAAAAGCTTTACAGACTTTTTATTTTCAGCCTTTGTAGCCTTAATAGCAATCTTTGCTCTTTCTTCGTCCATATTAGCCTTTGAAAGCTTTGGAACAAGCTGAACAAAAAGAACAACACCAACAACACCGAAGATATACGCAATACCGTGACCAACTGATACAAGACTCTCGTATTCTGGAGCAACAGTTGCCTTTGCTGCTGAGAATGCAGGAGTAGATGTAAGTGAGCCTGAAAGCAACCCAACAATCATAGCTACAAATCCGTCAATATCTGTGATTGTTTCTGCACCGTATCCGAACACATGCTCACCAAGCATAACACAACCTAAAGCAGAAAGACCACCCATAACGATAATGATAACACCAATAAGCACATAAGACTTAAAGTTCTTTTTCATATTCGCAAAAAACTTTGGTCCTGCAATAAAGCCTACACTTGTTACAAAAAGAACTAAACCAAAGGTTTCTATAATAGATAACCAATCGTGGTCAAATTCAATAGGCTTAACACCGAAAGTGTCGGTCATAAAGCTTGAACAGAACAGAGCACCAAAAAGAAGTGCAATAATAAATACACCTGCATCTCCAAGAGATACGCCTTTGATTGTAATTCTACCAAATGCGTAGCCTACAACTAGAATTGCAAATACGCAGAATAGGAAGAATGATATACCCGTAACGGGAATAACACCGCCAAACAAATTCATTTCATCTACTCCTCAAATAATTTTATTTAATTTTATTTTACTTTCTACGGTAATCAGGTAATAGCTTTGGTGAAACAGCCTCAGTTTCGATACCAGCCTCTTTAATCTCATTCTCAAAGCTTGCTACGTGGTCAAGTGTTAGCTCACCAACTGTAACATCCTTAGCCTTAGCAGCAGCACTCTTACCTGCACTACGACCGAATACGATAATATCTAGTAGAGAGTTACCCATTAGACGGTTTCTACCGTGGATACCACCAACAGCCTCACCAGCAACAAATAGGTTATTTACCTTTGTTGTCATACAGTCAGGTGTAATATCAAGACCACCGTTCTGATAGTGTAGTGTTGGGTAAACGATGATAGGCTCTTTACGGATATCAATACCGTACTTACCGAACATACGCATCATAGCAGGGATACGCTTTTCGATTGTACCCTCACCACCAATTTTCTCTATCATTGGAGTATCTAGCCATACGCCTAAGCCCTGACCTGTTTCTACACCGTTACCTCTTGTGCTACACTCACGAATGATAGAAGCAGCAGCAACGTCACGAGTTTCTAGTGGGTGCATAAATACCTCACCCTTACAGTTTACAAGCTTAGCACCAAGTGAACGAACCTTCTCTGTAACCAAAGCACCGAAAATCTGCTCTGGATAAGCAGCACCTGTTGGGTGATACTGTAGTGTTTCAGCATATAGTAGGTTAGCACCTGCACGATAGCCTAGTACAAGACCGTCAGCAGTAGCACCATAGTGGTTAGATGTTGGGAAGCCCTGATAGTGCATACGACCAGCACCACCTGTAGCGATGATAACTGTTTTAGCCTTAGCAACTAAAAGCTCCTTTGTTTCCATATTCATTAGAACAGCACCAGCAGCGTTACCGTTTTCGTCAAGGATAAGCTCAATAGCTGATGTGAAGTCTACTACTGGAATCTGACGGTTAAGAACCTCATCACGAAGAGTTCTCATAATTTCAGCACCTGAGTAGTCCTTAGCAGCGTGCATACGCTTTCTTGATGTACCACCACCGTGTGTAGTAATCATAGTACCGTCAGCATCCTTATCGAACTCAACACCTAGGTTGCTTAACCACTGAATAGCCTCAGGAGCGTCACATACTAGCTTTGAAAGAAGCTCACGCTTAGCAGCAAAGTGACCGCCACCGAAAGCATCTACAAAGTGGATTGCTGGAGAGTCGTTTTCTTTATCAGCAGCCTGAATACCACCCTCTGCCATCATTGTGTTAGCATCACCCATACGAAGCTTTGTAACGATCATTACATTAGCACCAGCCTCGTGAGCCTCGATAGCAGCAGATGTACCAGCACCACCAGCACCGATGATAAGAACATCTACATCATAATCAGGTGTTGATAGGTCTACGCTGTCAGCAGTAATTCTGC
>JAXJQK010000293.1:0-24176 GCA_036311185.1 Acutalibacteraceae bacterium
AGGCTATATTACTCTAAAAGATGGTGTTTTTGCAGGTCCTATTGCTAAGTTCCTAAGCGATGAGAAAAAGGCTGAAATTACAGAGCTTACACAGGTAAAAGAAGGTGAAACACTATTTTTTATCTGTGATGATAAGAAAAACGATACAGAGAAAAAGGCAGGCTTAATTCGTTCTTGGCTTGCTGCAAAGGAACAGCTTGACCTTATCCGTGACGATGCATTTGAATTCTGCTTTGTTGTAGATTTCCCAATGTATGAAACTGACGAGGAAACAGGCGACACAATCTTTACTCATAACCCATTCTCAATGCCACAGGGTGGTATGGAAGCACTTTTAACAAAAGACCCTAACGAGGTTTTGGCTTATCAGTACGATCTTGTATGTAATGGTATTGAGCTTGCATCAGGTGCTGTTCGTAACCACGACATTGACATTATGAAAAAAGCATTTGAAATTGCAGGCTATGATGAAGAAGAGCTTAAAAATCGCTTTAATGCTTTATATACAGCATTCCAGTATGGTGCACCACCACACGCAGGTATGGCACCTGGTATTGACCGTATGGTAATGCTACTTACTGACGAAGAGAAGATTCTTGATGTTATTGCATTCCCTCTAAATGGTAATGCACAGGATTTACTACTTGGTGCACCAAGCCACGTAACAAATCAACAGCTTGAAGATGTTCATCTTCTAGGAAATGGAAATGTACTTGCACAGCGTTCAGCTTCAGGTACAGCTTCAAATAGCAGACAGTCTGCCGGTAAGCGTTCTACCTTCTCAAATGCACAACAGCTTAATCAGCTTTCACTAACAGAAGAGGAAGAAGCTGTAATGCAGGGGATTTTTAATGCAATGAGCGACAGCGAGCAGAAGCTAAAGGCTTGTGATACTGAAAATGTAAAAGAAATGGTACACGTTATGGAAATGACTAATGTATTGCGTGAAGATGTTCGCAATCAGCCATTCTCAAGAGAGAGCCTACTAGAGGGTGCTCCAGAACGCAGTGATGACAGCTGGCAAGTGCCAAGACTTGTAAAGTGAGGTGTGTAGAATGAAATATTATGCGGTAAAAATGTGCGATAATGGAAATATTGCTGTTGATGATACTATTCTTGTAAAGGGTGTAGAGTCAACTTCAGGTTCACATATATTAGAGGGCTTTAAGCCTTTATTCAGTGCTGAGGCTGTTACTCGTCTTGAAAATAAAGGCTACACAGTAGCAGGCAAAACTAACGTTGGTGAGTTCGGCTTAGACCTTGTTGGAGAATTTTCTTATTATGCTCCACAGGAAGAAAAGCTTACAGGTGCAGCAGCTACACTTGTTGCACAGGGTGAAGTTAAAGCTGCTTTGGGTGTTGATATGAATGGTGCTACAAGACGTTCAGCAGCACTTGCTAATATCGACTTCCTAAAGCCTACCTACGGTACTGTATCACGTTATGGTGTAATTTCCTGTGCAGCATCTGGTGAGCAGGTTGGTGTATATGCTCAAAATGCTGACGAAATAAAAGAAATTATGAGTGTTATCGCAGGTCACGACGATAAAGACGGCACAAGCCTACCTGCTGAAAGCTATGATTATGCTACAGATAAAGAGGTTTCAGGTAAAAAGGTTTGTATTATAAAAGAATTATTTGAAAAAGCAGACGATGATGTAAAGGCTAAAGTTAATGCATTTGCAGAGTCACTTCGTGCAAATGGTGTTACAGTAGAGGAAATCTCTTGCGACCTATTTGAAATTGCAAACACAGCTTGGCAAATTCTTATGTCTGCTGAAACCTGTAACAATGTATCTCGTTATGATGGTGTAAAATATGGTCATCGTACTGAGCAGTATAGAAATATCGACGAGCTATATGTTAATACAAGAACAGAGGGTTTTAACTTCCTTACAAAGGCTGTAATTCTTTACGGTTCTGATGTACTATCTAAAAACCGTTATAAGGATTGCTACGATAAATCACTAAGAGTTCGTCGTGTTGTTGCAGAGAGTATTGCAAAGCTACTAGAAAATTATGATGCTATTCTTACACCTGTATGTAGCAAAACAGAGTACGAAGCTTATGATATACACGAGGCTTTCTCAAAGGTATTTGAAGAAAGCGTATTTACAGCAGTACCAAATCTTATAGGAACTCCTGCTCTTGTAAGCAACGGAGTACAGCTTATGGGTAAGCATTTTGATGAAAGTGTACTTCTTAGCTTGGCACACATCGTTGAAAGGAAGGGTGAATAAATATGAATTACGAGCTAGTAATCGGTCTTGAAACTCACGTTGAGTTAAGCACCGAATCAAAAATATTCTGCTCTTGTGGTGGTCATTCTGCTGCAAAAGAGCCAAACGATTGTGTTTGTCCAGCTTGTTGTGGTATGCCAGGTATGTTGCCTGTAATGAACAAGCGTGTAGTAGAGCTTGCTGTTACAGCTGGTCTTATGCTAAACTGTAACATTAACCGTTACACTACATTTGACAAGAAAAACTATTATTACCCAGACCTACCTTGTGCATATCAGATTACACAGCTTAATCATCCTATATGTACAGATGGTTGCGTTACATTAAAAACCTCTGCTGGTGCTCGTGATATTCATATCAAGCAGATTCATATGGAAGAAGATGCTGGTAAGCTTGTACACGGTGGTAATTCTTCATTTGTAGACTTTAACCGTACTAGTGTACCTCTTATAGAAATAGTTACACAGCCTGATTTCAGAAGTGCAGAAGAGGTTATTACTTATCTTAATAAACTAAAGTCTATGTTCCGTGCAGGTGGCATTTCTGAATGTGAAGAGGGAGCAATGCGTTGTGACGTTAATATTTCTGTTCGTCCAGAGGGAAGCACAGAATTTGGTGTTCGTACCGAAATTAAGAATATGAGCTCATTTGAAGCTATCGAGCGTGCTATTCGTTATGAATCACAGCGTCATATAGATGCAATAGAATATGAGCTTGAAGAGCTTGTTCAGGAAACAAGACGTTTTGACGATGTAAGTGGTAAAACATTTGCAATGCGTAATAAAGAAACAGAGGCAGATTATCGTTACTTCCCAGATGCTAACCTTATGCCTATTATCATTGATGATGAATGGCTAGAGCAAATCAAGGCTAACAAGCCTGTTGCAGTAGATGAAAAGGCAGAGCAGTACCGTGAAGCAGGAATTTCTGAAAAAGAAATTGATATGCTTATTTCTAGCCATAAAATCAGTAAATTACTTGATGATGTTGTGGCAACTGGTTGTAATGCAAAGGATGTAGCTGTTTGGATTCTTACAGACTGTGCAGGTGTTTTGCGTAAAGATGGTAAAACTCTTGGTGAGCTTGATATTACTGCTGAAAAGCTTTCTGCTATTATTAAAATAGTTAATGATGGTACAATTAACAGAATTTCAGGTAAAAAGGTTCTTATTGCAGTAATTGAAAATGGTGTAGACCCTATTGCTTACTGTAAGGAGAACGGTCTTGATAAAAAGGTTGATTCATCAGTTATAGATGGTATTCTTGATAAGGCTATAAGCAACAATCCTAAGGCTGTTGAAGATTATAAAAATGGTAAAACAAAGGCTATGCAGGCATTGTTTGGTGCTTGTATGCGTGAGCTAAAGGGTGCAGGCGACCCAGCTGTTATCAAGGAGCTTTTAGAGCAAAAGCTAAAGGCTATCTGCCGATAATTTGAATATAAAATTTGATATTTTAACTCACAAGCGACAGCAAATCAAGCTGTCGCTTGCTTGTTTTTAAGCAGTATGTTTGATATAATATATATATTAATTTTTATGGAAGTGAATTTATGGCTGCAAAAGTAAAGAGTGTATATATTTGTTCTGAATGTGGATGGGAGTCCTCTAAATGGGTAGGAAAATGCCAAGGCTGTAATCAGTGGAATACAATGCAAGAGGAGATAAAAAGCACTGCAAAGGTATCATCAGCTTCGTATACAGGTGTAGCTGTTAAGCTGTCATCAAGCTCAACACCAATATCAATGCGTGATATAGATACAGAGAATGAAGAAAGATATAAAACAGGTTCTAAAGAGTTAGATAGAGTACTTGGTGGGGGAATAGTAAAGGGTTCTTTGGTGCTTTTAGGTGGTGACCCTGGTATTGGTAAATCTACAATATTACTTCAGATATGTAATAATCTTGGAAATAAACTAAAAATATTATATGTTTCAGGAGAAGAATCAAAAAGACAGATTAAGCTTAGAGCCGATAGATTAGGTGTAGATTGCGATAATCTTTATGTAATAACAGAAACAGATATCGAGATAGTAAATCAGATTATTCAAAACGAAAAACCTGATCTGGTTATGATTGATTCTATACAAACAATGAATTATACTCAGCTTTCATCATCACCAGGTAGTGTAACACAGGTAAGAGAATGTACAAATCTTCTTATGAAGCTAGGAAAAACAATGGAAATACCTATATTGATAGTAGGGCACGTAAATAAAGACGGTGCAATAGCAGGTCCAAAGGTTCTTGAGCATATAGTAGATGCTGTACTTCACTTTGAGGGTGACAAGCAGATGTCGTACAGAATATTAAGAGCAGTTAAAAATCGATACGGTTCAACTAATGAAATAGGTGTATTCCAAATGACAAATGACGGCTTGTCAGAGGTTGAAAATCCGTCAATGATGTTGCTTTCTGGTAGACCTAAAAATGTGTCAGGAACTTGCGTAGCGTGTGCTATCGAGGGCACAAGACCTATTCTTGCCGAAATACAAGGATTGGTTACAACATCAGGCTTTGGAAATCCACGCAGAATGTCAACAGGTTTTGATAACAACAGAATGAATTTGATATTAGCTGTACTGGAAAAACGTGCAGGATTTTTCTTTTCAAATGCAGACACATATATAAATGTTGTAGGAGGCTTACGTCTTGATGAACCAGCGGTAGATTTAGCTGTTGCAATGTCGCTTATAAGTAGTCTGAAAGATGTCGCTATACTCGAAAATGCAATAGCCTTTGGTGAAATTGGACTTGCAGGCGAAATCAGAGGTGTATCACAGGCTCAGGTAAGAATTTCAGAATCTATAAGATTAGGCTTCACTAAAATTATAATTCCTTACCAAAACTTAAAGAATATAAAACAAAGTGAATTGCCAAAAGACATCGAATTAGTAGGGGTTAGAAATATCAGAGAGGCTTTTAATTCTATGATTCACAATAAATAATTTTATTTATTAAAATTACACTAAATCTTTAACAATTACTTTACTTTATTTGCGGGATATAGTATTATTAATAGAGGTAATTTATTACACCGTTAAGTATCTATTCCAAGAAAGGATTTTTAATATGGAACCAAAATATAAGAGAATACTTTTGAAGTTGAGTGGTGAGGCTTTAGCCGGAAATGAAAAGCATGGTATTGATTTTGACACAGTGCTTTCTTTTTGTGAACCAATAAAAAAGCTTGTTGATATGGGAGTAGAGGTTGCTATTGTTGTAGGTGGTGGAAACTTCTGGAGAGGTCGTTCAAGTGGTAAAATGGATAGAACCAGAGCTGACCATATGGGTATGCTGGCTACTGTAATTAATGCTTTAGGTGTAGCAGATGCTCTTGAGCAGCTTGATGTTGTTGTTCGTGTTCAAACAGGTATCACTATGCAACAGGTAGCTGAGCCTTATATCAGAAATAAAGCAGTAAGACATCTTGAAAAGGGAAGAGTTGTAGTGTTTGGATGTGGTACAGGTAACCCATTCTTCTCAACAGATACAGCTGCAGCACTTCGTGCAGCTGAAATTGATGCTGACATTATAATGAAAGCAACTATGGTAGACGGAATATATGACAGCGACCCTAAGGTTAATAAGGATGCAGTTAAGTTTGATGAAATTGCTTATCTTGATATTCTTAATAAGGGCTTGAATGTAATGGATACAACAGCAGCTACTCTTTGCTTTGACAATAATATTCCAATACTTGTATTTAATATTGATAATCCAGATAATATCGTTTCAGCCGTATGTGGCGAAAAGGTTGGAACATTAGTAAAATAATTCAAAGGAGATTAATTTTATGAAAACTGTATTAAAAAAAGCTGAAGAGCGAATGAATAGAAGAATTGACCATCTTAATGACGAGTTTGCAGCTATCAGAGCAGGCAGAGCAAACCCTGCTGTGCTTGATAAGGTAGTAGTTGATTATTATGGAGCACCAACTCCTGTAAATCAGCTTGCAGCTGTATCAGTAACAGAAGCAAGAACTCTTATGGTTCAGCCTTGGGATGCATCTGTTCTTACTCAAATTGAGCGTGCTATTCAGATGTCAGATATCGGTATTAACCCACAGAACGACGGTAAAGCACTAAGAATGGTATTCCCACCACTTACAGAAGAGAGAAGAAAAGATCTTGTAAAGGATATAAAAGAGCTTGCAGAAGAAACTAAAGTCGGTGTAAGAAATGTAAGAAGAGATACCGTTGATAAATTTAAAACAATGAAAAAAAATAGTGAAATCACAGAGGATGATCTAAAGCAGGCTGAAAAGAAAACTCAGGAGCTTACAGATAAATTTGTAAAGGAAATTGACGTGCTTACAGAGAAAAAGCAAAAGGAAATTATGTCAATTTAAAAAATATACAGTTTGGGGAGGTTAAATATGTTTTCTTTTTTTAAGAACAAACAACAGAACTCAGACAATGAAATAACTTTAAATGATATTCAACTGCCCGAACATATAGGTATAATAATGGATGGCAACGGCAGGTGGGCAAAACAGAGAAATCTGCCACGAAGTGCAGGACATACTGCCGGTGCCAAAAACTTCAGAACAATAACAAAATATTGTAGTAATATAGGCATAAAGCACCTTACAGTTTACGCTTTTTCTACCGAAAACTGGAAGCGTCCAGCTGATGAGGTAAATGCCCTTATGAAGCTGTTTAAATCATATCTTGAAGAAGCTATAAGCGATTTCAAAGATGAAGATATTGTTGTAAAATTCATAGGAGATAAAACAGCTTTTTCTCCAGAACTACAGCAATTGATAGATGAGAACGAAAAAATGTCTGCACATCGTACAGGTATGGTTCTTAATATTGCTATGAATTATGGTAGTAGAGATGAAATAATAAGAGCTGTAAAGAATATTGCATTGCAGGTTAAAGATGGAAAGCTAGATGTAGAGGATATAACATCTGATGTTATAAGCAAAAATCTTTATACAGCTGGTCAGCCAGATCCTGATCTTGTAATCAGACCAAGTGGTGAATATAGAATATCAAATTTCTTATTATGGCAATCAGCATATACAGAGTATGTTATTATGGATGTGCTTTGGCCTGATTTTTCAGAAGAAATGTTAGATGAAGCACTTATTGAGTATGCTAAAAGAAACAGACGCTTCGGTGGTGTTTAATTACGAGCGAAAGGTTAGGTATTTTTTATGAAAACTAGAATTATTTCTGCATTGATAGGTATTCCTTTAGTTGTTTTAGCACTTATCTTTCATCGTTATTTCCCACTTTGTTTAAATATTATCTGTGCTTTAGCCTCATTGATTTGTTCGGTAGAGCTTCTAAATGCTAAAAAACTTACTAAAGATTATATTATCTCTATTCCTTGTATGCTATTTGCATCTTTATTGCCAATGCTTGTAGTAACAGAGCTTTGGCAGTGGCTTGTATATTTCTTTGTTTTTTATTTGTTTTCTTTGCTTATTATAAAAAACCAAAAATATAATTTTAATGATATTGCGTATCTTGTTACAGCAATAGGACTATCTACATCAGGCTTTAGTACTTTAGTTGCAACTACTCAAATTGAAGCAACTAATTCTTGTTTCTTGTTTGTGTTGTGTGTTGCGGTAGCGTGGATAGCAGATGCAGGTGCTTATTTTGTAGGTAGTGCTTGTGGTAAACATAAACTATGTCCTAATGTAAGCCCTAAAAAGACTGTTGAAGGTGCAATTGGTGGTGTAGTTATAGGTGTACTAGGTGCCATTGTTGTAGCTTGTGTATATTATTTCTTTATTTTTCCAATTAATAGACATCCTAATCATGGAGTTGGTGTTGATTTTGTAGGTGTTACAGTTTTTGGTGTAATAGCAACTATCACATCAATGGTAGGTGATCTTACATTCTCACTTATTAAGCGTAGCTGTAACGTAAAGGATTATGGAAATATAATTCCTGGTCATGGTGGAATATTAGACAGATGCGACAGCATTATTATGACAGCACCATTATTATTCTTATTTGTTCAGAATTGGCCACTAACAATGATTTGTAATTAATTAACAGGGGTTCGTACGAACCCCCGTTGTTTTTATTAAAAAATAAATACCAGTTTGTATGGTGTAAAACAATTATTAAAAGAAGGTAAATTATTATGACAAAGAATTTATCAATTTTAGGTTCAACCGGTTCTATAGGAACACAAACATTAGATGTAGCACGAAATTTAAATATTACTGTATCTGCACTTACAGCGTCTACAAATGTAAAGGCTGTTGAAGAACAGGTAAGAGAATTTAAACCAAAGCTTGCTGTAATGTTCAACGAAGATGCTGCTAAGGATTTAAAAGCAAGGATTTCAGATACAAATACAACTGTTGAATATGGTATGGAAGGCTTGATTCACGCTGCAACTATATCGGAGGCTGATACAGTTTTAACATCTGTTGTAGGTATGGTAGGCTTAAAACCAACCTTAGCAGCTATAAACGCAAAGAAAAACATAGCACTTGCAAATAAAGAAACTTTAGTAACAGGTGGCAAGCTTGTAATGCAGGCTGTAAAAGAAAATGGTGTAAACTTATATCCTGTTGATAGTGAACATTCTGCAATTTTTCAGTGCTTGCAAGGAATGAACGATAAAAAAGAATTAAAGAAAATTATTCTTACAGCATCAGGCGGACCATTTTTCGGCAAGAAGAAATCAGACCTTGAAAACGTAACTCTTGAACAGGCTTTAAATCATCCAAACTGGAGTATGGGTAAAAAGATTACAATCGACTCATCTACAATGATGAATAAAGGTCTTGAGGTTATAGAAGCAAAATGGTTATTTGATATAGATGTAGATAATATAGATGTAGTAGTGCATAGAGAAAGTATAATACATTCTATGGTAGAGTTTACAGACAATTCCATAATTGCACAGCTAGGCGTTCCAGATATGCGTATACCTATTCAGTATGCTATAACATATCCACAAAGAGTACCATCATCAGTAAAGCCATTAAGTCTTACAGATATTGGCACACTCACATTTGCTAAGCCTGACTACGATACATTCACCTGCTTATCACAGTGTATAAGAGCAATAAAAGAGGGTCAGCTTGCACCCGTAGCTGCTAATGGTGCAAATGAAATGGCAGTTGAGTTGTTTTTGAATAATAAAATTAAATTCCTGCAAATAGGCGAGCTTGTACAGCAGGCTATTGATTCAGTAAGTAAAAACGATCTTACTTGTGTTGAGGATATAATAAACGCAGATAAAACAGCAAGAGAATTTGTTTTAAGTAAAGCTTTAAGATAAGAAAGGGTTGATTACTATACAAGCAGCATTATTAATAATAATAGGAATATTACTTTTTGAGCTGATTATTTTATCACACGAATTTGGTCATTTTATATGTGCAAAAAAATCAGGAGTTCTTGTTCACGAATTTGCACTTGGTATGGGACCAAAATTATGGGGATTTAAAAAGGGAGAAACTCAATATTCATTAAGATTACTTCCAATAGGTGGATTCTGCAAAATGGAGGGTGAGGACGAAGAAAGCGACAGTCCTCGTGCTTTTGGAAATGCAAAGGTATGGCAGAGAATGATAATAGTTGTAGCAGGTGCATTTATGAATGTATTGCTTGGTATTTTGCTGATGTTTATACTGGTAGTACAAGAGCCATATTATGCCTCAACTACCATTGAGTCATTCCACGAAAATTCACGTTCAGCAACACAGGGGTTACAGGTAGGAGATAGACTAGTATCCTTTGATGGTTACAAAATAAATACCTCAAGAGATTTTTCTTATTCCTTAGGTACAATGAAAACATACTCACCTAATATAAAGGTGGAACGAGATGGTGAAATTGTCGATTTAGGTAATGTAACCTTTGATACAACAACCGACTCATCAGGAAGAACTTACATTTCACTGGATTTTTATGTTGAACCAATAGAAAGAAGCTTCACAAGCGTGATTTCTCAAACCTTCAAACAAACCTATTCAGTGGTAAGAATGATATGGGCTAGTCTTATAGGCTTGGTAACAGGTCAGTTTACAATGAACGATGTTTCAGGTCCAATAGGTGCTGCGTCTGCAATTACCGAGGCCACCTCAATGGGACTTGAAACGGGATTTTTAGACGGATTAAATAATTTATTATTTATGCTTATGGTTATATCCGTAAACCTTGGTATATTTAATATGCTACCTGTACCAGCACTTGACGGAGGAAGATTTTTCTTTTTGATAATAGAGGCAATAAGAAGAAAACCAATTCCACCTAAATACGAGGGTTTGGTTCATACAATAGGATTTATCATACTAATTTTGTTTATGATAGTTGTATCATTGAACGATGTTGTAAGACTATTTAACGGAACAGGCTTTGCAGGATAAAATTCTGCAAGCGTTAGGAGAAAAAATATGAAAGTTACAAAGCAAGTAAAGGTAGGCAATATATTAATCGGTGGTGGAGCACCTGTTGCTATACAATCAATGCTTAACATATCTGCACACGATATAGAGAACAGTGTTAAACAGGCAAAAGCACTTGAACAGGCTGGCTGTGAAATAATTAGAATTGCCGTACCTGATATGGAAGCCGTACAGCTTATTTCTGCACTTAAAGAAAATGTAAATATGCCTGTTGTTGCAGATATTCATTTTGATTATAAGCTGGCACTTGAAAGTGTATCTGCAGGTGTTGATAAAATAAGAATTAACCCTGGCAATATAGGTGACATAAACCGAGTTAAAGCAGTAGTAGATGCCTGTAAGCCAAAGGAAATTCCTATAAGAATAGGTGTAAATTCAGGCTCTGTAGAAAAAGAAATCTTGGCAAAATATGGTTCACCAACTGCCGAGGCTCTGTGCGAAAGTGCACTTTACCATGCTTCATTGCTTGAAAGATTTGACTATACAAATATAGTTCTTTCAATGAAATCATCAAATGTAAAAACAATGGTAGAGGCATATAAGCTAGCATCAGAAAAATGTGATTATCCTATGCATTTAGGTGTAACAGAGGCTGGTACTGAAAGAATGGGTATAATTAAATCATCGGCTGGTATAGGTGCTTTACTACTTCAGGGTATAGGCGACACAATAAGAGTATCTCTTACAGCTGACCCTGTTAAAGAGATCTATGCGGCTAAGGATATCTTAAAAGCTTTAGATATACGCAATGATGGTGTACAGTTTGTTTCTTGCCCAACCTGTGGAAGAACAAAAATAGATTTAATTTCAATTGCAACAGAGGTTGAAAATCGCCTTAGAGATTGCAAAAAAAACATAAAGGTTGCCGTTATGGGCTGTGCAGTTAATGGGCCTGGAGAAGCAAAAGAGGCAGATATAGGCATAGCTGGTGGTGACGGTGTAGGTCTTATCTTCAAAAAAGGTGAAATTATTAAAAAAGTACCAGAGGATAAGCTTATAGAAGAATTAATTAAGGAAGTTGAGCTTTTATAATGGCTTCATTTAAAGATGTATTTGCTGATTTTCTTGACTTTAGCAATCTTCCTCACCCCTTAGAGGAGGCTGAGCTGTTAAAAATAAGATACGAAAAGAAAGTCGGCAGAATTGTAATATACTTAAAATTAAATAATCTTGTAGACAGGCAGGCTATTTTTAGTGTAGAAGACTCTATAAGAGCCTCTGCACTTTCACCGTATTCTGTGGCTGTAAAGCCTTATTTTGGTAAAGAGCTTTTCACAACAGAATATTATCCACAGCTTGTAATGCAACTAAAAAGAGATACGCCGTCCTTTAATGGTTCTCTTAATGACTCAAAGGTAACACTTAACGGTAATGTTCTTACAGTAACACTAAGCCATGGTGGGAAAAATATTTTGCAAGCAAGAGGCTTTGACAAAGCCTTAGCTAAGCTTATAAATGAAGAATTTGATTTGGAATTTAAGATTGAGTACGATGGTGTTCTTGAGGTAGATGAAAATATACCTGTAAATATCTCAAAGCACGAGACTAATATAGAAAAAGAAATTCGTGAAAATGTAGTAACTCAAATTGAGGACTACGAAAGTGCAATGGAAACAGCTGTAAATAAGGTGGTAAAGCAAAAGGCTGAAAAGGTGGACAAAACCGTTGAAATACGCAGTGGCAGTTCACTTTATCCACAGCTTGTAACAGGTAGCTATACATCAATTTATGGCACAGTAACAAAGGAAAAGCCAACCCCAATTAAAGATATTACAGAAGATTTAGGTATGACCCAAATTTGGGGTAAAATCTTTAATATGGAAAATAAAATAACTAAAGATGGCAAGTACTCAATAACAACCTACAGTATTACCGACTATACAAGCTCTATTGTTGTAAAGATATTCGATTCAGTTAAAAAGGCAGAATGTCTTTCTGATGTAAAAAAAGGAGATATTATAGTAGTAAAGGGTAAGGTTGAATACGATAACTATACAAGAGAAACAATCTTCTCTGCAAAAGGACTTTCAACAGCTACACTTACAGAGGTAGTGGATAATGCAGAGGAAAAGCGAGTTGAACTGCATTTACATACCAATATGTCATCAATGGACGGTGTAACTGGTGCAGGCGACTTAATAAAGCGTGCTAACAAGTGGGGGCATAAAGCAATAGCTATTACCGACCATGGTGTAGCACAGGCTTTTCCAGAAGCTATGAGTACAGCTGAAAAAATAAATGGTATAGCCTTTAACGAGAAGAAACAGAAAAAATTCTATGGCTTTGAGCCTTACGAAGAGGGCGAAGAGCGTATTGAGGAAAAAATAAAGGTAATCTACGGTACAGAAGCTTACTTTGTAAACGATATGATTTCAGCTGTAAAGGGAGAAACCGACAAAGAGCTTACAGATGAACTTATCTGCTTCGACCTTGAAACAACAGGACTAAGTGCAACAAAGGACAGAATAACAGAAATTGGTGCTGTAAGGGTAAAAAATGGAGAAATCCTTGATACATTTTCAACCTTTGTAAATCCAGAAATGCCAATACCTCCCCAAATTACTCAGCTTACAGGCATTTCAGACGATATGGTAGCAAATGCACCACTTGAAAAAGAGGCAGTAGAGAAATTCTTTGAGTTTTGTGGTAAAAATGCTATTCTTGTTGCACATAATGCACCTTTTGATACCTCATTTATTTATGCAACAGCTGAAAGAAATGATTTACCTTATAACTATACATCTATAGATACTCTTACAATAGCAAAATCAATTCTTAAAGATATTAAGGATTATAAGCTTAATACAGTTGCAGATTATCTTAGACTAGGTGAGTTTAACCACCACCGTGCAACAGATGATGCTTTTATGTTGGCTAAAATATTTATTAGCTTTACAGAAAGGCTTAGTGCTGATTATAATATAACTAGAGTACAGGAAATAAACACTAAGATAGTAGGTGCAAATCCTAATAAGCTAAGAGCATTTCATCAGATTATACTTGTTAAAAATAGGGTAGGACTTAAAAATTTATACAGGCTTATTTCTATGGGGCATATGAAATATTTTTACAGAAACCCAAGAATACCAAAATCAGAGCTTGTAAAATACCGTGAGGGCTTAATTATAGGTAGTGCCTGCGAAGCTGGTGAGCTTTTTAGAGCTATTGTTTCAGGCAGACCTATGAACGAATTAAGAGAAATAGCCTCTTTCTATGATTATCTTGAAATACAACCACTAGGCAATAACGCATATATGACTCGTAACGGTACTGCAAAGAACGAAAAAGAGCTACAAGACTTTAACCGAACTGTTATAAAGCTTGGTGAACAGCTTGGTAAGCCTGTTGTTGCTACTTGTGATGTTCATTTTATGGATCCTCACGAAAGTGAGTACAGAAAAATTCTAATGACTTCAAAGGGCTTTTCAGATGCAGAGGATCAGGCACCTCTTTATTACAGAACAACAGCAGAAATGCTTAAAGAATTTGAATATCTTGGTTCTAAAAAAGCATATGAGGTTGTAGTTGAAAACCCAAATAAAATTGCAGATATGGTTGAGCAGGTTCGTCCTATTCCTCCTGGAGTATTCCCACCATTTATTGATGGTGCCGAGGAAGAGCTTATTTCAATTACATGGCAAAGAGCAAAGAATAAATATGGCGACCCATTACCAGATATCGTAAAGGAACGACTTGACAGAGAGCTTGGTGCTATTACAAAGTATGGTTTCTCTGTACTTTATATGACAGCACAAAAGCTGGTTGCAGACAGTGAAGCACATGGATATCTGGTTGGTTCACGAGGCTCTGTTGGTTCGTCATTTGTTGCTACAATGTCAGGTATTTCAGAGGTTAATCCACTTTGTCCTCACTATGTTTGCCCTAATTGCAAAAACAGCGAGTTTTTTACCCACGGTGAATATGGATCAGGCTTCGATTTACCACATAAAAATTGTCCAAAATGTGGCACACAATATTTACAGGACGGTCACGAAATTCCGTTTGAAACTTTCTTGGGATTTGAGGGTGACAAAACCCCTGATATAGACCTTAACTTCAGTGGCGAATATCAGTCAAGCTCACACAGATATACAGAAGAGCTATTCGGTAAGGATAACGTATTTAAGGCTGGTACAATAGCCACTGTTGCCGACAAAACAGCATACGGCTACGTAAAGAAATATGTTGAGGAAACAGGCACTTCACTTAATAAAGCAGAAATGGAAAGACTTTCAATAGGCTGTACAGGTGTAAAACGAACCACAGGTCAGCACCCTGGAGGAATGGTTGTTGTACCAAGAGGTATGGAGGTTTACGATTTCTGCCCAGTACAACGTCCTGCAAATAAACAGGACTCTGATAATATTACAACTCACTTCGATTTCCATTCTATTCATGATACAATTTGTAAGCTTGATGAGCTTGGACACGATGTTCCTACAATTTATCACTATCTTGAATTATTCACAGGTATACCTGTTATGGATGTTTCAATGAGTGACGAGCGAGTAATATCATTGTTTACATCACCTAAGGAATTAGGCATTAAGCCTGAGGATATAGACTGCGAAACAGGAACATTCTCATTACCAGAGGTTGGTACACCTTTTGTAAGACAAATGCTTATAGAATGTCAGCCAAAAACATTCTCTGACCTTCTACAGATTTCAGGCTTGTCACACGGTACTGATGTATGGATTGGTAATGCTGCTGATTTAATTAAAGATGGTGTGTGTACAATTTCAGAGGTTATCGGCACTCGAGATAGTATTATGACCTACCTTATGCATAAGGGCTTGCCACCTAAAATGGCATTTAAAATAATGGAAATTGTGCGTAAAGGTAACGCAACAAAGCTTCTTACAGAAGAGCATATGCAGGCTATGAAGGATAATAACGTACCACAGTGGTATATTGACTCCTGTATGAAAATCAAGTATATGTTCCCTAAGGCACATGCCGCTGCATATATGATTGCTACCCTTCGACTTGGCTGGTATAAGGTTCATAAGCCTGTTGAATATTACGCAGCTTATTTTACAGTGAGAAGTGACGGTTTTGATGCTATAACAGTTCTTAAAGGCAAAGAGGCAGTAGTTGCAAAGATAAAGAATATAAAAGATAAACAAAATCAAAATATTGCAACAGCTACCGATAAAACAGAAATGGAAACATTACAAATAGTAAATGAAATGCTTGCAAGAAAAATTTCTGTACTACCAATTGATATATATAAGTCAGAGGCTAAAATGTTTGTAATAGAGGGTGACAAAATACGTTTGCCATTCTCTTCTCTTGCTGGTGTAGGAGAAGCAGCTGCTCTTAGTCTTGCAGAGGGTGGTAAACAAGGCGAATATTTATCTATTGAGGAGTTAAAATCTCGTACAGGTGTTTCAACAGCTGTTATAGAAACATTAAAGGAATCAGGTGCTCTAAAAGATATTCCCGAAAGTAGCCAAATGTCATTATTTTAATAGTGGAGGAAATAAAATGAGTAAGAAAAAATTTAAACAAATAATGCTTCTAATACTATTTGCAGTTGCAGTACTTTTTGTAGTAAACAATGTTTCTGTTATCTGGAAATGGTTAGGAACATTTGTAACGGTTGCTATGCCGTTTATTATAGGTTTCTGCATAGCCTATATAATTAATAAGCCTTATGTTTTCTTTTCTAATAAAATGCTTATTAAAATGGACAAAAGTAAGATGCAGTTTGTAAAGAAAATGCGAAAACCACTTTCTTTATTATTAGCCTATATATTGGTTTTAGGTATAGTGGGCTTTTTGATTGGTATAATTATCCCACAGCTTGTAGAAAGCTTTAATACATTGGCTACAAACTTTGGTGACTATGCTGATTCATTTAAGGAATGGATAATGGCTGTAGCTAAACAATTTTTGAATATCGAAATTAAAGATGATAACGATTTATTCAATATGGTTAATGATTTAGTTTCTATGATTACAGGTGGAGAGATTCTTGAATATGTAACAAATTTTGCATCAGATTTTGCCAATAAACTTCCAAGTCTATTTGATACAGCAATTAAATTTACATCAAATTTATATAATGTTGTTATAGGTATTATTATTTCAGTATACTTCCTTGGATGTAAAGAAAAACTTATGTACCAGTGTAAGAAGTTTGCTGTAGCATATTTTCCTGAAAAGGCATTGCCAAAAACCTTTGAGATTGTAGAGCTTACAGACAACATATTTGGCAAATATGTTTATGGTAGAATTATTGGCTCTATGATTATTGCAATGATTTGCTTCATAGGTATGAGTATTTTGAGATTTGATTATCCATTGCTTATCAGTGTTATTATAGGTATAACCAATATTATACCTGTATTTGGTCCGTTTATCGGAATAATACCTAGTATACTTATACTTCTATTTATTAATCCGCTTGAGGCAGTATGGTTTACAATATTCATTGTTATTTTACAGCAAATTGATGCTAACTTGATTGAACCAAAGGTAATGGGTTCATCAATCGGCATTTCAGGCTTTTGGGTAATAGCAAGCGTAATAATTGGTGGAGGCTTATTTGGTGTGCTTGGTATGTTTACAGCTGTACCAGTATTCTCAGTGTTCTATATTTTAATAGGACGTTCTGTAAATAATAAATTAAAGCAAAAGAATTATCTCCAACAGTTAGGTGAATCACCTGACGGCGATATTATGAAAGACAGCGAAAAACACGGGGTAGACCTTAAAGAGCTAAAGCTTTATAAGGTTATTAAGAAAAATGTTGCAAACAAAGCAAATAAGCAAGACAAATAATCACAAAATTTAAAGGAAGAAAGTATCATACTTTCTTCCTTATTGTGGTTGACAATATCATTTCACTGTGCTATTATAGTAGCACGCTAAAGCGAAAAAGGAGAAATAAAATGAAAAAGTATAATAAACTAACTCCCGAGGGTACCAGAGATTTACTTTTTGAGGAATCAACAGCAATAAATAAGGTTAGTAATATAATAGATGAGGTTTTCAAGTCAAAGGGTTATCATCAGGTTATAACACCTGCACTTGAATTTTACGATACATTTACATTAAGTGGTTTTGGATATCTGTCAGAGGAGATGTTTATTTCTACTGATAAAAAGGGCAGATTACTTGCAATGCGTCCTGACTCTACTGTACCAATGGCAAGAGTAGTTTCAACAAGACTACAGGACGAGGTTGCACCAATAAGACTTTGCTATAATCAGCCAATCTACCATAATAATAAGTCGCTTGCAGGTAGAAGTAACGAAACTCGTCAGGCTGGTATGGAGCTTATAGGAGCAGGTGGTAAAAGAGCAGATTTAGAGCTTGTTATATCAGCTATTGAAATTCTAAAGAAAATTACACCTGATTTCCGTTTAGAGCTTGGTCATGCAGTATTCCTAAAAGCAATACTAAATAAGCTAACAATTAACGACGATAAAAAAGAAGAAATCAGAGATTATATAGAATCTAAAAATTATTCAGCACTTACAACATTACTAGATGAAATCCCACAGAATGACACAACCAAGGCACTTAAAAAGCTACCAAGATTGTTCGGTGGAGAAGAGGTATTCAGTAAAGCCCTACCATTATTTCAGGGTACAGAGGCAGAGGCAGCGTTATTCTATCTTAAGGATTTATACAGAGAGCTATCTAAAATCCTACCAGAGGATAAGCTGATGATTGACCTTGGAATGGTACAGAAAAATGACTATTATAGTGATATGATTTTCTGTGGCTATGTACAGGGCAGTGGTGACGCTGTGCTAACAGGTGGTAGATACGACCATTTACTTAACCAATTTGACAAATCAAGCTGTGCAGCAGGCTTTGGTGTAAATGTAGACGAGCTTGCAAGAATTTATATGGCTATAAATGGTGCAGATACACCTAAGGTTGCCGATATTATGGTGCACGGTGATGACGGCTTTGAGATTGAAGCACTAAAGGTTAAAGAAGAGCTTACAGCACAGGGTAATATTTGTGAATACAGCGTATTCCCATCAGAAGACAGTGCAAAATATTATGCTCAGAAAAAGGGAATAAAAAAGCTTTGCGTAGTTAATGCAAATACAAGAACATACGAAATTTAACGGGATTGAGGATATAAAAATTATGAAACCACTTAGAATTGCACTTACAAAGGGCAGACTAGAAAAGGATACAATCAACCTGCTAGAAGAGCTAGGCTATGATTGTTCAGCAGTAAGAAACAAGGGCAGACGCCTTATTTTACCAATTGGTAACGGAGAAATCGAAGCAGTGCTTGCAAAGGCTGCTGATGTTATTACATATGTAGAGCATGGTGTATGCGATTTAGGTGTAGTAGGTAAGGATACTATACTTGAAAATGGTACAAAGTTTTTCGAGCTTTTAGACCTTGGTTTTGGCAGATGTAAATTTGCTTTGGCTGGTAAAAAGGGTACAGATTTTTACGCTGGACATAATGTAAAAACAATCGCAACAAAATACCCAAATGTAGCTCGTTCACATTTCGAGAAAAAGGGGATGGATATACATTGCATTAAAATAGAAGGTAGTGTAGAGCTTGCACCACTTTTAGAGCTTTCTGACGCAATAGTAGATATTGTAGAAACAGGCTCAACACTTAAAGAAAACGGATTAG
This sequence comes from Acutalibacteraceae bacterium, assembly GCA_036311185.1. Lineage (GTDB taxonomy): Bacteria > Bacillota > Clostridia > Oscillospirales > Acutalibacteraceae > CAG-964. The sequence goes on from JAXJQK010000293.1 coordinate 19,255, forward strand.
AGGTATTTGAGGATATAGTACCAATTTCAGCAAGACTAATCGCAAATACAGCCTCACTAAAATTCCGTAAAAAAGAGATTGAAGAAATAGTAGATAAAATCTACGGTAAGATAAATGAATAAAATCAGGAGATTTTTAATATGATTACAAAGGTAATAGCAAACGGCAAAGCCGAGTATGATTTTATATCAGACCTAAAGGCTCGCTGTGATAATAATGATAAGGATGTTACAGCCATTGTGTCAGATATTCTTGCTAATGTTAAGCTGAATGGTGACAAGGCTGTAAATGAATACACACTAAAATTTGACGGTTCAAGCATAGAAAATCCAGAAATTACAAAGGAACAGCTAAAGGAATATGCACAGCTTTGTGACAAAGAGGTTTATTCTTCGCTTGAAAAAGCTGCTGAAAATATCCGTGACTTCCACCAGCGTCAGCTACAACAAAGCTGGCTTACAACTAAGAACAACGGTGTAATTCTTGGTCAGCGTGTAAGAGGGTTAAAAAGAGTAGGTATCTATGTGCCAGGTGGTACAGCTGCATATCCATCATCTGTACTTATGAACGCTATCCCAGCTAAGATTGCAGGCTGTGAAGAAATTGTAATGGTTACACCACCATCAAAAGATGGTAAACCAAATCCAGATATTATGGCTGCTGCTTATATAGCAGGTGTAGACAGAGTATTCCTAATGGGTGGTGCACAGGCTGTTGCAGCACTTGCTTATGGTACAGAAACTGTACCTAAGGTAGATAAAATAGTAGGTCCTGGTAATATCTTTGTTGCAACAGCTAAAAAGCTACTTTTTGGTACTGTTGATATTGATATGATTGCAGGTCCGTCAGAAATTCTTGTAATTGCAGATAAAACAGCTAGAGCAGATTATTTGGCAGCCGACCTTATGTCACAGGCAGAGCACGATAAGCTTGCTTCTTCGATTTTGCTTACAGATGATGAAGCCTTAGCTGATGCAGTAATTGACGAGCTTAAAAAGCAGAGTGCAACACTAAGCCGTAAAGAGATTATAGAAAAATCACTTAAAGACTATGGTGTAATTATCGTTTGCCGTAATATTAATGAAGCAGTAGAATTTGCAAATATTTTAGCACCAGAGCACCTAGAGGTTTGTGTTGAAAACCCAATGGAGTATATCGGCAAGCTAGATAATGCAGGCTCAGTATTCTTGGGTAATTATTCACCTGAGCCACTAGGAGATTACTTTGCAGGCCCTAACCATGTTTTGCCAACAAGTGGTACAGCAAAGTTCTTCTCACCACTTTCAGTAGATAGCTTTATTAAAAAATCAAGCTTTATCTATTATACAAAAGAAGCTTTACTTGCAGACGCTGATGATATTATCCGTATTGCAAATGCAGAGGGCTTAACAGCACACGCTAATTCAATTATCGTGCGTAAAGAAAACGAAAACAAGGACTGATAATCAGTGTATAAATTAAATAAAAAAATATGCGAGCTTACACCTTATTCACCAATTACAGGTGATTATAGTATAAGATTAGATGCAAACGAATCCTGCTTTAATCTGCCCGATGATATTATCGAGCAGATTAAAGAAGCAGTTGCAAAAGTTGACTACAACCGTTACCCAGACCCATACGCAACAAGCCTTTGCAAGGCTTTTGCAGATTATTACAGCATTAACCCAGAAAATGTAACAGCATTTAACGGTTCAGATGAGCTTATTACTGTGCTTATGTCATCATTCTTTATGTCTGGTGACACAGTTGTTACAGTAGAGCCAGATTTCTCTATGTATCGCTTTTATACCTCAATAGCAGAGCTTAACTGTGTAATAGCTACTAAAAATGCAGATTTAACAATTGATATAGATTATGTTATTGATACAGTAAAGAAAAATAATGCTAAGGGTGTTATTTTCTCTAACCCTTGTAACCCTACATCAAAGGGTGTAAGCAGAGAAGATGTAATAAAGCTTATAACATCAGTAGATGCACTTGTAATTCTTGATGAAGCCTATATGGATTTTTGGAATACATCATTGCTTGATGTTGTAAATGATTACGATAACCTTATTATTATGCGTACAGCATCAAAGGCTATTGGTGCAGCAGCTATAAGACTTGGCTTTGCTATAACAAATAAAGTGAACTCAACAGCTCTTAAAGCTGTAAAATCACCATATAATGTCAATACAGTTTCACAAAAAATAGGTGAATTGATATATAATAATAAAGATTTTCTACAAAACAGAAGAAACACTATTGTAACTTTAAGAGAAAGTTTGTATAATGACCTAAAAGAGATTGAAAAGGAAAATCCAGACAAATTGTCGTTAGTAAGTGGTTATTCAAATTTTATATTTATAAAAACACCACTTAGCAAAGAGATTTTCAATTTCTTTTTGAGTAAGGGAGTAGCTATACGATTGATGAATGATTATCTTCGTATCACAGCCGGAACAGAAAACGAAAACAAGGCTGTAATAAAGCTACTAAATGAATTTTTAAATTAAGAGGTAGCTTCTATGAGAAGTGCAGTTGCAGAAAGAAAAACAAAAGAAACAGAAATATATATTTCATTGAATTTAGATGGTGGCAGTGTTGAAATAGATACAGGCATAGGCTTTTTCGACCATATGCTTACAGCCTTTGCTGTACACGGTGGGCTTGGACTAACAGTAAAGGTAAAGGGCGATTTAGAGGTTGACTGTCATCACACAATAGAGGATACAGGCATTGTATTAGGCAAAGCGTTTAACGAGGCATTAGGTAATAAGGGTGGTATTCAAAGATACGGTTCTTTTTATATTCCTATGGACGAAGCACTTGCCTTTGCCAGTGTAGATATAAGTGGCAGACCATTTTTAGTTTACAATGCAGAGTATCCACAGGCTGTTGTAGGTGCATACGATTGCTGTATGACAGAGGAGTTTTTCAGAGCATTTGCTTTTAACGCAGGCATTACACTACATATAAATAGTGAGTATGGCTCAAATAGTCATCATATTATCGAGGCTATTTTCAAAGCAGTTGCACACGCAATGAAATTGGCTATGACTACAACAGATACCTCACAGGCACTTTCTACAAAAGGCTCTCTTGATTGATTGTTCGTTTGAAAGGAGCGATTTTTTATTATGATTATTTTACCTGCTATTGATATAAAAGACGGTGAGTGTGTACGCTTACAAAAGGGTGACTACAATACCGTGGAAAAGGTTGCAGAAAATCCATACGAAACCGCACAGTGGTTTAAAAGCTCAGGTGCAACTTGGATGCATATGGTAGACCTTGACGGTGCAAAGGATGGTTCTGTACAGAATAAGGATTTAATTCTTGATGTTGCTAAGTCTTCAGGCTTAAATGTTGAGGTAGGCGGTGGAATCCGTAATATGGAAAGAGTTGAGATGTATCTTAATGCTGGTATCAACAGAGTAATTCTTGGCTCAGCTGCTGTAAAAAATCCTGATTTTGTAAAAGAGGCTGTTAAGGAGTATGGCGACAAAATTGCTGTAGGAATTGACGCTATGAATGGTATGGTATGTGCAGAGGGCTGGATAGACCAATCCAAAATAGAGTATATCGAGCTTGCAAAAAGAATGGAGGATATAGGTGTACAGTATATAATCTTTACAGATATATCAAAAGATGGTATGCTTTCAGGCCCTAATCTTACTCAGCTAGATGAGCTTCATCATGCTGTGTCCTGTAATATTATTGCAAGTGGTGGCATTTCTTGCCTAAAGGATATTCTTAATGTATCAGCGTTAAAGCTTTATGGTACAATAACAGGCAGAGCAATATACACTGGAGATTTAGATTTGAAGGCAGCTATAAAGGCATCTTCATTATCTGACGAAATAGTAAACAGGGAGATAGCAAATGGATTTTGATAAGTTTTTTAAAAAGAGTGAGCTAATACCTGCCATCATTCAGGAAAAGTCAACAGGTGAGGTTTTAATGCTTGCATATATGAACAGAGAATCAATGCAAAAAACCTTTGAAACAGGTTATACTTGGTTTTACAGTCGTTCAAGACAGGAGTTATGGAATAAAGGTGCTACCTCAGGTCATCTTCAAAAGGTTATTGATATTTATGGTGATTGTGATGACGATACTCTGCTTATAACAGTTGAACAAACTGGTGCAGCATGCCATACAGGTAATCACAGCTGTTTTTATACAAATCTAAAAAGTTTTAATACAGGAGAATAATAAAATGAGTAACGATGTTTTACAGGCTCTTTACCAAACAGTAATTGAGCGTAAAGAAAACCCACAGGAAGGCTCTTATACTTGTTATCTTTTAGATAAGGGTCTTGATAAAATTTTAAAAAAAGTAGGCGAGGAGTGCAGTGAAACAATTATCGCCGCAAAGAATAACGATAATTCAGAAACTGTTTACGAAATTGCAGACCTTATCTATCATCTTACAGTTATGATGGTAAATCAAGGTATAGAGATGGACTCTGTACTTGCAGAGCTTGATAAGAGAAGTGCAAAAACAGGCAATCTAAAAATATTCCATCAGGTTGATAAAAATTCATAATATAAATAGAATCGATTTCAATAATTGGGATAACCTGAAAATCAAAACCACCCACCAAACGGCAATACCATTAAATTAAAAACGGAATAAAAAATAGCAGAAAGCACTTAACGAAGCCGAAAACAAAGTTAAGTGCTTTGTTGTATGATCAAGGCACGACAAAAGAGGCTCTATGTCAATATTTGGGGAAACCCGAAAATAAGAAAAGCGAAAACAGGCAACGGCAACTAAGCTGTTGCCTGTCGCTGATTAGAGAAAATATGTATAATTCTATTTCTAAAACGCTTGAAGTTACGATAACCGTAAGCATTGCGTTTAAGAACTTTAATTTTGTTGTTACAGCCTTCAGTAAAACCATTGGTAAATTTAGTTGTAAAAGAGTTAAGAA
>JAXJQK010000294.1:0-10271 GCA_036311185.1 Acutalibacteraceae bacterium
GATATAGACCTGAACCAGCTGATGTCATGTCAACCCACTTACTGTCTGACTCTGACTTCCATACATAGATAGCATATCTCTCGTCACCTGTATTAATAGCACTAGCATTTAGGTAAACTACATTGTTACCTACTGGAGGATTTGTTGGATCGATAGGACCCTGAGAACTCCAGTTACCATTAAATTGAGCACCATTCCAACCTGTAGCTGTAAACAAGTTCTGACTGCTATTAAATGTTAGGTCTGCTGACTGATTCCAAAGAGTACCTGTATTCCAGTTATTCTCACTTGTAGCACCGTTCATTCTACAGAAGATAATGTTTGTATAGCCATCTGGAACATTTGCCTGATATAGACCTGAACCAGCTGATGTCATGTCAACCCACTTACTGTCTGACTCTGTCTTCCATACATAGATAGCATATCTCTCGTCACCTGTATTAATAGCACTAGCATTTAGGTAAACTGTGCTACCACCTACTGGAGGATCTGTTGGGTCTGTTGATGTTGGAGCTGTTGGATCTGTTGATGTTGGGTCTGTTGGATCTACAGGACCTGATACTACTGAACCTACACTGAATGTGTTTTCGAAGCCAACAAGATATTTCATAATAATAACAACATCTGTTGTGCCGATTTCTTTGTCACCATTTACATCTGCAGCAAGCTGCTTAGTTGCATCTAGTGTTACTGAACCTAGAAGATACTTCTGGATTACAGCACAGTCCTTCATACCAACCTTGTTGTCACCTGTTACATCACCCTTTACATAAGAGCCTACTGGAGGATCTACTGTTGTTGGGTCTGTTGGAGATGTTGGGTTTGTTGGAGCTGTTGGAGCTGTTGGATCTACTGTTTCTGAGTAATCCTTCCATGTTTTGCCTGAACTGAACAACTTAGATGAACCACCGATAGAAAGACCTGGCTCCATATCTGCTGGATATCTGTTTGATGTTCCATCAACGCCATCTGACCAGATTACTGATGCTGAATCAAAACCATCTGGTAGATCATAATATAGATAGCCACTCTTAGCTGACTTATTTGTCAACTGTACACCAGGCCATGCAGCAACTGACTGAGCTGTTTCGCCTTCGCCTGTGTAAATGTAAGCATATACCTTTGACCAGTTATAAGAGCTATTATCAAAGTAGATTGTTGTACCCTGATTTGTCTTAAAGTATGTATATGTCTGAGAAATTGCAGCATTTGTTGTTGTGTTTGTACCTGTTAGAGTAAGTGTCTGAGATGTCTCATAAGCCTTACCTGAACCAAGTGTAACCTTTGTACCATCTGTGTATGCTGTAGCAGCACCACCGTCGATTGAATACTTAGCATTTGATACGTTTGTAGCATTTAGAGTAACTGTTAGTGTATCTGTCTTGTACTTATATGTGCTACCTGCTGTACCTGGAGTAGCTGAGATACCAGCCTGTGGAACAGCGTTGTAAACAACAGCAATACCTGTGTTACCAATCTGACCGCTGATTGTGCCACCTGATACTGTGAATGTGTTACCAGATACCTGATCCTTATAAGTACCGTCCTTCATCTTATTAGCCTTAACGCTAACCTGCTGTGAAGAACCGCCTACATTTACAAGAACAACACCCTCTGTACCACGCTCGTTATAAGCGATTGAACCACTTGAAGCTAGATACTCGCTCTGTCCTGCAAAGTAGTTGTGGAACTTATTAACCTCAGCAACCTCTTTGTTGAAGCACTGTGTTGAATAAATATTACCCATAGTACCGCCACGGTAACCCTGTGTACGAGCAAAATAAAGAGCAGAAGACTTGTTACGAGAACCTACTAGTGCCCATGTTTTATTAATGTTAGAATCACTTACATAAGTTGATTGTTTATTCTCATTTGAGTATGTATCATGTGACTCTGCCCACAATACAAGCTTGTCTGGTGAAGTGCCCTTATCATATGTGCTCTTTGCTGCACCTGCTGCATTACCACCGTTAACAGCACCACGAATGCCATTACCTGTTGAGTCATCTGTAACGCTCATATACTTTGTATAGCTTGTTATTGCAGGACCGCCACCCTCTGTTGTCTGATACAATACTTCACCATAGTAATATGGTGTAAAGTTCTTAGTACTCTGAGCATGGCTTGTTGCTGCACCTAATACTGTAGGCCAGAAGTTATACTGACTACCTTCATCAGGAACACTAATGTGCTTAGCAGCATCGAAACGGAAACCATCAACACCAACGTCGATACATTCCTTTAGATAGTTAGAAACATAGTTCTGAATCTTTGGGTTCTCTGTGTTTAGGTCAGGAAGTCCTCCCATTGAACCGTGTGTAATGCTGTAACGGTTACCATAGTTGATTTCTGAGAAACCCTCTGGATGCCAACAGTTTGAGTCATTTCTGATATCATCAGGAATAGCTGGTGATAGGTCATAGCTACTGCTGTTACCTAAGTGGTTAGCAACTACGTCTACGATAACCTTAATGCCATACTTTTCAGCCTCTGTACATAGAGCCTCAAGATCAGCCTTTGTACCTAGTGCACTGTTACCTGTATTGTCGATTTCAAAAGCAGCTGGCTGATAGAATACCCACCAACCACTATTTCCTTTACCTACTGTACCTTCTTTTGAACGCTGAACAACAGATGTTTGTACTGCTGTATATCCAGCTTCAGCTATCTTAGGTAGCTGTTCTTTAATATTTTTGAAAGACCACTGCCAAGCGTGTAGAATAACACCGTCTTGAACATTATCTTTCAAACCATACTGATTGGCACCGCTTTTAGCTGTTGTTGCTGTAGCCTGAGCTTCAACCTCTGTTGTTTTAGCAGCTGATGTAGTAACAGCTGTTGTAATAGCAACAGAAGAGATCATAGCAGCAGCAAGCATAACGCTTAAAGCTTTTCTGCCAAATGTGTTTTTGTTAAGAAACATTTTTGTCTCCTCCCTTTCTATATTCATCTCATACATTATAACATAAGGGGTAATTTTTTTATATTGATTTTTTTGCAGAAGATAAAATGTTAATTTTGTATAAAATATATAGAAAATATTTTCCATAACATATTTTCAAGGTTATTGATTTAAACTGACAAATACTCTCTTTTTTCTAGTAAATTTCGCCACTTAAATTTGTTAGCTAAATATAAATTCAGTTCACAATATTATCATCTTATACTCTTTCATTTCTAAACAGTGGATAAGATTTTCGAGCAGATTTTTTATCTGACGAACAGCATACCACAGCAAGGCTGTCGCCTTGCGAGGACAGACTATGAAGTCAGGTGTAAAATATGCCGAAAAGCTGTCTACTTGTTAGAAATGAAAGAGTATTAATATATAGAAAAAAACTAACAATACTTATAGATTATTCATATATGCAATGAATTGAATAGAAAATTTGATTATGTTATAATTCAGTCATAATTTAATTGTTGATTTTTGAAAGGAAGTATGGCTATGAAAATAGTAGATAAATTCAATAATAATAAAGTAGTCTTTTCTTTAGAGGTATTTCCACCAAAGAAATTCACAGACAATATTGACACTGTATACAACACACTTGAACAACTTACAGACATAAATCCTGATTATATAAGTGTTACATACAGTGCAGGCGGTGGAGGTAACGGAAAATACACAGGTAGAATTGCTTCAATTATTAAGAATATGCACAATGTAGAGCCTGTGGCACATTTAACCTGTTTAACAAACACTAAAGAAGAAATAGACTTAGCTATTGAGAGCTTTAAATCAGCAGGTGTAGAAAATATACTTGCATTAAGAGGTGACCACAACCCCGAAATAGCACCTAAAAATGATTTTTTATATGCAAGTGATTTAGTATCATATATAAAGGAAAGAAATCCAGAGCTTGGTATAAGTGGTGCTTGCTACCCTGAAATGCATATGGATTCTGAAAATGAAATTCAAGATATATTAAACCTCAAGAAAAAGGTAGACGCTGGTGCAGATTTTCTTGTTTCTCAATTATTTTTTGATAACGAGGCTTTTTACAGCTTTGTTGAAAAAGCAAGAATTGCAGGTATAAATGTACCTATACAGGCAGGAATAATGCCTGTAACAAACTGTAAGCAGATTGAAAGAATGGTTAGTATGTGTGGAGCTTCACTACCAAGAAAATTTTCTATGATGATGCAAAAGTATGGCGATAACCCTGAGGCTATGCGTGACGCTGGTATTGCATATGCTGTAAATCAGATTGTTGACCTTATTGCGAATGGTGTTGAAGGAATACATCTTTATACAATGAATAATCCGTATATTGCAACCAAGATTGCAAGAAGCATTAAAACTCTGCTATAATTTACAATCCTCATACTATGGAGGTACTTAATGATAACGCTTGATAGTCTTAATTTTGATGAAGCACTAAAATATATGGGCTGTAAAAAAGGTATGGCTGATAATAACACTATGAACATACTTAGTGAATGTGAACAGCTTGTAATCTCAAACAGTATTCCTCGGTATTGCTACAAGATATTTAATATTAATGAAATTGAAACGGGGATTGAGGTTTTAGGAACAAATCTTGTGCTTAGTGGTGAAGATATTAAAAGACATTTAAACAGTTGCTTTGGAGTCGTGATAATGTGTGCTACACTTTCAGGCAAAATAGATACACTAATTCGCAAGGCACAGCTTGAAGATATGAGTAAGGCTATTGCTGTAAATAGTCTTGCAAGTGTAGCAATTGAACAGGTATGTAATAAATTAGAAGAAGAAATTCACATTTCTCTACCCCATTGCTACAAAACCTGGCGATACAGCCCTGGCTATGGTGACTTGCCAATTACTTTGCAAAAGGATATACTTAATATATTAGATACTCCACGCAAAATAGGACTTTGTACAGACGATAGTATGATGCTTACTCCTATTAAATCGGTTACAGCTATTATAGGACTTTCTCACTCACCTGTTTTTCCTGCAAAACGTGGTTGCTTATGCTGTAATCTAAAAAACACCTGTCAATTCAGAAAGGTTGGTAATCATTGTGTTCAATAAATTATTACAAGAAAATAAATTCATAATCTTAGATGGTGCTATGGGTACACAGCTACAGGCAAAGGGATTAAAAACCGGAGAATGTCCCGAAGCCTTGAGCATTACTCATCCCGAAATAGTAGAAGATATACACCGTTCATACATCAATGCTGGTTCAATGGTTGTATATACAAACACCTTTGGTGCTAACAGCTATAAGCTGGCTGAAAGTGGCTACAGTGTAAAAGAAGTAGTTTCTGCAAGTGTTAACGTTGCCAAAAAAGCAACATCAGGCACTTCCACACTTGTTGCACTTGATATAGGTCCTATCGGCAAGCTGATGGAGCCTACAGGCAGTATGAGCTTTGATGAAGCCTACAATATATATAAGGAAATTATAGAGGCTGGAAAAGATGCTGATTTAATTGTTTTTGAAACAATGACAGACTTAGCCGAAATCAAAGCTGGAGTTCTTGCAGCAAAAGAAAACAGCAACAAGCCAATTCTATGTACTATGACCTTTGAAGAAAATATGCGTACATTCACAGGCTGTTGTATATCCTCAATGGCTATGACTCTTGAGGGCTTAGGTGTAGATGCAGTCGGTGTGAACTGCTCTCTTGGCCCTGTACAGCTACAGGGGGTAATTGAGGAGCTTGCAAAATGGACAAAGCTACCTATTATAGTTAAACCAAACGCAGGCTTACCTGATCCAGCAACAGGAAAGTATGACCTCACACCTATTAATTTTGCTACAAGTATTGCTGAAAATATTGTACCTACAGGAGCTTTAATTTTAGGTGGTTGCTGTGGAACTACTCCTGAATATATTAAAGAGCTTACAGCCGAGCTAAGCAAAATCAAACCTGTTAAACGTAGCAACAAAGCTATATCCGCTGTATGCTCTGCAACAAAAACAGTAGTTATAGACCAACCTAGAATTATAGGCGAAAGAATTAATCCTACTGGTAAAAAGCTATTTAAAGAGGCACTACGAAATAACGATTTAGATTATATTCTTACACAGGGTATAGAACAGGTTAATGCTGGTGCTGAAATTCTTGATGTTAATGTAGGATTACCTGAAATAGACGAAGAAAAAATGATGGTTAGAGCAATAAAAGGATTGCAGGGTGTTGTTGATGTACCTTTACAGATTGACTCTACCATTCCACAGGTGCTTGAAAGTGCATTGCGTGTATATAGTGGCAAGCCTATTGTAAACTCAGTAAACGGAGAGGAAAAATCACTGGAAACTGTATTACCTTTGGTAAAAAAATACGGTGCGTCAGTTGTAGGCTTAACACTAGATAAAGATGGTATCCCAAAAACAGCAGAGGGTAGATTTGCAATTGCAAAAAAGATTGTAGAGCGTGCAAATGCACTTGGAATTGAAAATAAAGATATTTATATAGATTGCCTTACTCTTACAGCATCAGCTGAACAAGAGGGTGTAACTGAAACTCTTAACGCTTTAGAAAGAGTAAAAAAAGAGCTTGGTGTAAAAACAGTTCTTGGTGTTTCAAATATCTCCTTTGGTCTGCCTAATCGTGAACTTGTAACCTCTACATTCCTAACAATGGCTTTACAAAAGGGGCTAGATCTGCCTATTATAAATCCTAATGCAGAGGCAATGACAGGTGCAGTAAGAGCATATAAGCTTCTTGCAAATATTGATAAAAACTCTGTTGAGTTTATTAAAGCATATAACAGTACAACAGCTAAAAAGCAAGAAACAACAACTAAAACCGAAGTTTCATTAAGCTATGCAATAGAAAATGGACTGAAAAAAGAGGGAGCATTAGTTACAGAACAAATGCTAAATACTCTTACACCTATGGAGATAATTAATCAACATCTTATCCCTACACTTGATAAATCAGGCTCTGATTTCGAGTCGGGTAAAATATTCCTTCCACAGCTTATTCAGTCAGCCACCGTTGCACAGGCTTGCTTTGAGGTAATTAAGAAAAAGCTTATCAGCGAAAACTCAGCACCTGTAAGCAAGGGTAAAATCATACTTGCAACCGTTAAAGGTGATGTACACGACATAGGCAAAAACATAGTAAAGGTTTTACTTGAAAATTACGGATATACTGTTATTGATTTGGGTAAAGATGTTGAATATGAAGATGTAGTAAACGCAACTATCGAAAACGATGTACAGCTTGTAGGACTATCTGCATTAATGACTACTACTCTTAAATCTATGGAAGAAACTATTGCACTGCTAAGAGAAAAATGCGATTGTAAGGTAATGGTTGGTGGTGCTGTACTTACACCTGAATACGCAGAAAAAATCGGTGCAGATTTTTACAGTCGTGACGCTAAAGAAAGTGTTGATATAGCAAAAAGAGTTTTAGGATAATATTTTAAAAGAGGTGTAACCTTTATGTTTGCACAAACAGATTATAATATTCTTTTGCAAAAGCTTGAAAATATGGCTGATAAAAAGCATCAGGAATTTCACAACAGTTTAGTACCAGATATCAATAATATGCTTGGTATACCTATACCAAAGCTAAGAATATTAGCAAAAGAGCTTATAAAAAATTGTGATAATATTGATACGTATCTTTCCTATGTTAGCAACAAATATTATGAGGAACTTATGCTAAAAGGCATTGTTATAGGTTATTTAAAATGTGACTGGCAGAAAAAACTTGAATATATAGAAAGCTTTGTACCTCAAATTCACGACTGGGCAGTGTGCGATACCTTTTGCAGTGGCATAAAGCCTCCCAAAAACGAGCTTGCCTCTTTTAGAAATTTTATAAAGCCTTATTTACACTCTAACAATGAATTTCAAATAAGATTTGCTGTTGTAATACTTTTACAGAAATATGTAAATGACGAATATATTCAATCAACACTCCAAGCACTTGAAAATATAAGGAATAATAAATATTATGTTAAAATGGCTGTTGCATGGGCATTAAGTGTTTGCTATATTAAATACCCTGACCTTACAACAAATCTTTTCAGTAAATATAAGCTTGATAAATGGGTTCAAAACAAAGCTATTCAAAAATGCAGAGAAAGTCTTAGAGTAACCCCCGAACAAAAAGATATGCTTTTAAAATTTAAAATTTAGACAACATACTGACATTGCTTTTTAAGTACTGTCAGTTTTGTTTTTACCTGAATTATTTAATACAGCATGCTATTGATTCCTTGAAAAATAAATAATATATGATATAATATTATTCATTATAATGGCAGAAAGGAGTTTACATAATGTCACAAAGTTTGTTTGCAGGTATGACCAATTACAATGAACAAAGTATCAGTGATATTAAAGATGATATTATACGTTGGAGAAAATATTCTCAAGACATAAAGCAGTATTTTGAAGAAACTATTTCAGAACTTAAAAAAACAGGTTATTGGAATAAAGTTCCTTTTGATTTTGCCGGCTTTTGCGAGGATGTACCTAATATATGTAATACTTTTTATAATGATTTTAATATGGTTCTTAAAGCAATTGATTCTGACAGTATTTCTCAAAGAGAACTATCTCTTATGGAAAATATTTATAGTTGTTCATACGAAAACGAAATACTAAGTTGGAAAACATTTAAAAATCGTGATGATGGACCTTGGAAAAAATATGGAAATCCCGAATTTACTAAAGTTGAAAATTTATACAAAAAAAGTCGTGATTTTTTTGTTACATTAAAAGATGTTGGTAATGCGACCGCAAGAATGAAGGATTATGTGAAACCACATAATAATATTGTAAATAATATTGAAGATAAGAGTATTCATATTGGTGACGGCAATACAATCGAAAGTTCACAAATCGGAAATATTGGAGACGACAATACAATCGAAAATTCACAAATCAGAAAAAATGTTACAGAAAAAGCTAACAACGAAAGTTTTTTCCAAAAATATACTGGTGAAATTATAGCAGGAATTATCATTACTGTAGTAGGAGCAGTTATTTGTACTTGGTTGGGACTAAATAATCCTCTATAATATATGTAAAACCCTCCACCTGCGTTGCTACAGGTGGAGGGTTCATTTTAGAGGTTATACTTATCAATTAAAAAGGTCTTTAGGAGCAGATTTATAATAAATCTCTTTTATACCACAATCTTTAATATCTTCCTTGTTTATTTCAAACATATTACCATTCTTAAATTTAGATGCATCAAAAGAGTCATCAAGTTTTACAGTATATTTAGTCTTTTCAATTTCAACATTGCTTAATTCCATATCATAAATCTCTGTCATATCTTTTAAATCTGCAAAGTGATCCTCTTGTTTATATTTGCTTACAATACCTATTGCCTCATCAATGTCAAACTTGAACTCCATATTACCTACTGTAGTACTAAAGGTATATCTTCCATTCAAACCCCAATAGTCGATATCTAAACCGTTATCAAACATTTGCTTTACAGTTTTCCCCTCTAGTTTTTGGGCTATATTTTTATTTTCATCATTAACACTATTTGAGCTTACATTAAAAGAACATTCATCACCCGAGCTTACATACCCAACATAGGTATATCCACTATCAAGTAACTCTGCAAAGGTTTTGCCTACCATATCCTCTACATATACAAAATTTTCTTCAGTATCTTCATTATCATCTTTTGTTTCTAGATCCTTTAAGAAATCAACTAAACCTGTCTCTTCAGAGTCTGAACTTGAATCATTTGAATTTTCTGTTTCCTCTTTTGTCATCTTATTAACGCTATCTACAATACTAGCACAAGCTGTAAACGAAAACATTGTTGTAGTAATTAAAAATGCACAAATAATCTTTTTAATCATATTAAATCTCTCCTTTGTTGATTTAGCTGGATTATATCACAGTAAAAAACAAATTTCCAGTATTTACCCAAATACTTTACATAAATTTAATACGAGAAAAAATATTAACAAACTATTAACAAAGAATGATAATAACTCCTTATTTTCGGGTTTCCCCAACTATTGACATAGAGCCAAAAGTCATTAAAGACAAAAAGGGCTGTCTGATTACTCAGACAGCCCAAATATTTAAAGAAAAAATCTAAATAGATTACAGATTATTCGTTAACAGCTGTAACTACGCCTGAACCTACTGTTCTACCACCCTCACGGATAGCGAATCTTAGACCCTCTTCGATAGCGATTGGAGTGATTAGCTCAACGTCCATGTCAACGTTATCACCAGGCATACACATCTCTGTACCCTCTGGTAGAGAAATAACACCTGTAACGTCTGTTGTTCTGAAGTAGAACTGTGGACGGTAGTTGTTGAAGAATGGAGTATGAC
>JAXJQK010000295.1:0-2703 GCA_036311185.1 Acutalibacteraceae bacterium
CTATACTCATCTGCTAAAAAATAAAGATTTTTTTCAGCCCATGCATTTTTCATACTTTCTGCAGAAGCACTTATAAGTGAGTTTGAATCGTTGATATTAGCATAATTCATACAGAAAGAAACAAACATAGTGTTCCATTCTCCATAAGGACTTCCATACCACTCTCCGTAACGTGTATAGCTGTGTTTTTCTGCAAGTGCATTGTATTCATAATTATTTGAGTTTTCTGTGTATCCTACCTGTGTGCCTGCTATAGAAATAAGATTTTCTACAATATCATTTGTAATCGTTACTTTATCAAAGGTTTTCTTCCAATCATATGATGTTTCAACATCAGTGATGTTTTCGTGGAAACACTCTGAAGAGTGGATATGTTCAGGCTTTGCACATATAAGCTCACCATCGCTGTAGCAGGTACTTATGTGAGTGTGATCTTCAAGCTCGCATAAAGCGTCACTTGTAACAGTGATACCAACAATTTTAAGACACCAGAAGACAATAATCGCAACTAAAATTGCAACAGATGGGAATATGGCAATAATATTTTTATTTCGTTTTCTGAACAATTTATGGTATTTCAGATATTCTTTATTAATTCCTGCCATATTTTACCCCGCTTTCTATAATTATTGTTTTAAATTTACTCTGCCTGTTTTTCCTGCCTATCTTGATTTTTCTGATAATCTACAATACCAATTGCTTTTAAAGGCCATATTCTGAAGAAAATTTTACCTACAACCTGTTCGGTGTTTACAAGTCCTACTGCAGAGCTTCTACTGTCAATTGATGTGGAACGATGGTCACCCATAATGAAATAATGGTTTTCTGTTACATACATTGGAAAAGTGATATCACACTCACCTAATGCACGGTCAAGAATGTAAGGCTCATCAAGAAGAACATCATTAACATATACATAACCTTCTTCGTTTATGTTGATAGTGTCTCCAGGTATACCGATTACACGCTTGATAAGATATTTATTTTGATAAGAGAAGCAACACAGTTGCCCTCTTTCTAACGTTGATGTTTTTAGAAGAACAACGATTTCTTCGTCATTCAATGTTGGTTCCATACTGCTTCCCTGAATTTGCAAAACCGGTAGCATAAGTGTAGCGATAAGCACAGCGATTGCTGCCACAACAATCAGTGAAGAAATTGTACTTTTCAGAACATTTTTATATTTCTGTCTGTACTTTGTTTTATATATCACTGTTTCTATCTGTTCAGAGGTTGGAAAGCTAGTATAGTTGTTAACCTTTTTTTTGAATATCATTTATAGTTAACTCCTCCCGAGAGTATCTAAATAAAAATAAAATTATTTTATCTTTTATATTCAAATATAGCCCTAGTCAGCTGTTTTAGCTTGAGACCCACTTTAGATTAATCAGAAAAAGACTGTGTTTCAGTTTCAACCGAAGTTTCTTTTACATTATTAAGACTGCTTAAAATTGAAGAAATCTGCTGTAAAGCCTCGTTAAGCTTTTCTGAGGTTTTATCTAAATTTTCTGCTGTTTCGTTCAATTGTTGTGCACTATTATTTATATTATTTTCCTGTTTTATCTGTTCAAGCTCTGCTCTAAGCCTCTCGTTTTCACGACTTTCAAGCAAAAGAAGTTCAAGAAGCTCAAGTTTGCTAAGCTTTTTCAGTTCTTTATCAGTCACTAAATCATCTTCCTTGCTATTATACTATTATATTACAAAAATTCTTACATTAAATATTACCACTTTCAAACAACTCTTTCAATTGTTTTCTACTTATTTGTTTAATAAAATAAAAAGGTTAATAGTAAAATAAAATTGTATATATAAAATATAAAGTTACTACACCAAACGAGAGGTGTTCATATCTCATAGGTTTTAAATTAGATACAAGAATTGTAATTGAAATAATGAATTAAAATTACATAGCAAACTTAAATAGGAAAGCAAGATTGTAAAATACTCCATTTCAATATGATTATATGATCGTTTAATCATACAATCATCATTTATTTTCCCCTCAGTATAACATACAGGTTCTTACAAACCTCTTACAAATTATAAAAAATGGGGCTGTCTTACTAATGAAAGTGAGACAGACTCTGAATTATGTGCTTTTGGAGACAAAACAGCACCAAAGTTTTTAAAATGATGTGGAAAATTGCATAGCAAAGCTTATGGTGTTGCCTTAACTTCTGGAGGACGTGAATCTATACTTGCTCCTTTATTTCGTCTATGTGCTCTAGGTTTTCTCTTTTTTATTCGACATAGTACTTCTGGTGCTTTAAATAACGTCAATGGTAGTTTGATAGAGTTTTGGTACATGGGATATTTTCATTTAGAAACAAATTGTGCAGTTTAGCATAGCCTACACAAACATCGAACAACTACTTATGATTACGGATTTGTTCCACCATCCACTTGATGAATTCTGAATCACGTTTTATTTTTCTTGGTCTACGACACTTCTTTCTGTTTTCTCTGTATGTTTTTGCTCCTCTTTTTGCACTATACTGAGGTTTTCTTCCTTTTCCTTTGTAGTCAGCAGTACCTCGTTTAAGTTCATAACCTATTGTTGATGGACTACAGTTTAACTCTCGTGCTATGGCTCTGTTTGAGTATCCTAATCGTATTAAACTTTGGATTGCTCCTCTTTCTTCTGCCTTTAAGTGCTGACCCCTCTTGCGTTCTTGCTCATTTGTGGTACAATATGTATTGTTC
>JAXJQK010000296.1:0-12898 GCA_036311185.1 Acutalibacteraceae bacterium
GCAAAGGAGCATTTTGCTTTTACACCTGACAGGGTTTATCAATGTACATTCACAGGAACATTAAGTGAAGTAGCTGATTGTCTTGCATTATCAAAAATATGGTATTTCTGGTGGGATTAATTTTCCTAAACAATAAAAACGCTTAATAAATGTATGAAGAAAATCATCATTTATTGAGCGTTTTTATACTTGTATTTGCGTTAAGAAACATACAACCCAGCCAAGTGTGCGTTGGGGTTCAAAACACTTGATTTTACCTGTATATTTCTGTCGAAATGTGGAAAACTTTTATTTTTATACGGTTTTTGATAAAAAAACAAAAAACCCCTTGACAATTTGACATCAAGGGGTTATACTTACAGAATGTAGCATAATGGCAAAAAGTACCCTATTCAATTATTTGACGATTGAATATTAGCATAGATTTTTAAAAAAATCAATACCTTTTTGGGAATTTTTAAGTCATTTGGTTATCTGATAAAAGATAGAAATAACTGACTAAATTTTATGAACGGAGTGATACGCCTATGGTAAATGTCAAGCCTGTAAAACTTGGTAGAGCAGAAAGAATGTCTTTCGCTAAAATTGATGAAGTTATCGAAATGCCTAACCTTATCGAAATCCAGAAGGATTCTTACAACTGGTTTTTAAAAGAAGGTTTAAAAGAGGTATTCAAAGATGTTTCTGGTATTACAAACCACGCAGGAACATATGTGCTTGACTTCATTGACTACACACTGGATGTTGAACATCCTAACTACAGTGTAAAAGAATGTAAAGAGAGAGATGCAACATATGCAGCACCTCTAAGAGTAACAGCTACTCTTACAAATACCGAAACAGGTGAAATTAAAAAGTCAAACGTATTTATGGGTGACTTCCCACTAATGACTCCAAGTGGCACATTTGTAATTAATGGTGCAGAAAGAGTTATTGTTTCTCAGCTTGTAAGATCACCTGGCGTATACTATAAGATGGAATATGACAAAACATCTAAAAAGATGTTCAGCTCTACAGTTATCCCTAACAGAGGTGCTTGGCTAGAGTATGAAAACGATCTTAACGATGTTTTCTATGTTCGTATTGATAAAAACAGAAAGATTCCTATAACTGTATTTATCAGAGCTTTAGGCTTGGGCACAGATGCTCAGATTCTTGAGCACTTTGGTGAGGACGAGAGAATTCGTGCAACACTTGAAAAAGACCCTTGCCACAATACAGAGGAGGCATTGCTTGAGGTTTACAAAAAGCAAAGACCAGGCGAGCCACCTGTACTTGAAAACGCTCAAAACCATCTATATGGCTTGTTCTTCGATACAAGAAGATACGATATGTCAAGAGTTGGTAGATATAAATATAATAAAAAGCTAGGTATAGCTTCAAGAATTACAGAGCAGAAACTTGCAGAGCCAATTGTAAACCCACGTACAGGTGAGATTATGGCTATGCCTGACGAGGTTGTAAATAAAGACTTAGCACTTGAAATTGAAAACGCAGGTGTAAAAGAGGCTTATGTTTACGACAGTGAGGGAGCTAGAGTTAAGGTTCTATCAAACGGTATGGTTGATATCAGCAAGTATGTAAGCTTTGACGCTGAGGCTGCTTGTAACATCAACGAAATGGTACAGTTTGATGTTCTTATGGAAATTCTAGATGCTTGTGGTGATGATGAAGCAACACTAAAAGCAGAGCTAAGAAGAAGAGCAGATCTTATTCCTAACACAATCACTATTGATGATATTTTTGCAACAATCAACTATATGAACAACCTAGCACACGGTATCGGTCTTACAGACGATATCGACCATTTGGGTAACCGCCGTATTCGTTGTGTTGGTGAGCTTCTTCAGAATCAGTTCAGAATTGGTTTCTCAAGACTTGAAAGAGTTATCAGAGAAAGAATGACATTAAATGCTCAGGATATTGAGGGTCTTACACCTAATAACCTAATTAATATTCGTCCTGTAACAGCAGCAATTAAGGAGTTCTTCGGATCTTCTCCATTGTCACAGTTTATGGATCAGACAAACCCTCTTGCTGAGCTTACACATAAGAGAAGACTTTCAGCACTTGGTCCTGGTGGTTTGTCAAGAGATAGAGCGGGCTTTGAGGTTCGTGACGTACACTATAGCCACTACGGTCGTATGTGTCCTATCGAAACACCTGAAGGACCTAACATCGGTTTGATTTCATACCTTGCAACATTTGCTAAGATTAACAAATACGGCTTTATCGAGGCTCCTTTCCGTAAGGTAGATAAAGAAACAGGTGTTGTAACTGATGAAGTTGAATATATGACAGCAGATGTAGAGGATAACTACATTGTTGCTCAGGCTAACGTTCCACTTGATGAGGAAGGCAGATTTAAAAACCAGATTGTCAACGGTAGATTCAGAGATGAGTTCGTCGAGCTTGATCGTGATCGCTTTGACTATATGGACGTATCTCCACGAATGGTTGTATCTGTAGCTACTGCAATGATTCCATTCCTTGAAAACGACGATGCTAACCGTGCATTGATGGGTTCAAACATGCAGCGTCAGGCTGTTCCACTTCTTGTAACAGAGTCACCTATCGTTGGTACAGGTATGGAGTATAAAGCAGGTGTTGACTCAGGTATTTGTGTTCTTTCAGAGGAAGACGGTGTTGTAACAAAGGTTAGTGCTGATAAGATTACTGTTCTTTACGATTCAGGCAGAGTTCAGGATTTTGAAATCACTAAGTTTATGCGTTCTAACCAGAGTACCTGTATCAATCAGATACCTGTAGTATCTAAAGGACAGAGAGTTAAGAAGAACGAGGTTCTTGCTGACGGTCCTGCAACAAGCAATGGTGAAATCAGTCTTGGTAAGAATGCTCTTATCGGATTTATGACTTGGGAAGGTTATAACTACGAGGATGCTGTTCTTATTAATGAAAAGATTGTTAGAGATGATGTTTATACATCAATTCATATAGAGGAATATGAGATAGAGTCAAGAGATACAAAGCTTGGCCCTGAAGAAATTACAAGAGATATTCCAAATGTTGGCGAGGATATGCTTAAAGACCTTGATGAAAACGGTATTATTCACATTGGTGCCGAGGTTAAGGCTGGAGATATTCTTGTTGGTAAGGTTACACCTAAGGGTGAAACAGAGCTTACAGCTGAAGAAAGACTTCTAAGAGCTATCTTTGGTGAAAAAGCAAGAGAGGTAAGAGATACTTCTCTAAGAGTACCACACGGTGAATGTGGTATTGTAGTAGATGTAAAGGTATTTACACGTGAGAACAGTGCTGACGAGCTACAGCCTGGTGTTAATCAGGTAGTACGTTGTTATCTTGCACAGAAGAGAAAAATCTCTGTTGGTGATAAGATGGCTGGTCGTCATGGTAACAAGGGTGTAGTTTCAAGAATTTTACCTATGGAGGATATGCCATTCCTACCAGACGGTACTCCACTTGATATCGTTCTTAACCCATTGGGCGTACCTTCTCGTATGAACATCGGACAGGTACTTGAGGTTCACTTGGGTTATGCTGCTAAGGCACTTGGTTGGAAGATTATGACACCTGTATTCGATGGTGCTCATGAGCAGGATATCTTCAAGATTTATGAGGGTGTCAGCGAAAAGGCAAAGGCAGGAGAGCTACCTGAGCCAGAATCTCCAAAGCATATCGACTTTACAGAATGCTTTAATAGAGAAGGCATTTCTATGCAGTGTAAAACAAAGCTTCGTGATGGTAGAACAGGTGAGTGGTTCGATAACCCTGTAACAGTAGGTTATATGTACTATCTAAAGCTACATCACCTTGTAGATGATAAGATTCACGCTCGTTCAACAGGTCCTTACTCATTGGTAACACAACAGCCTCTTGGTGGTAAAGCACAGTTTGGTGGTCAGCGTTTCGGTGAGATGGAAGTTTGGGCACTTGAGGCTTATGGTGCAGCTTATACACTACAGGAAATCCTAACAGTTAAGTCTGACGATGTTGTTGGTCGTGTTAAGACATATGAATCTATCGTTAAGGGTCAGAACATTCCAACACCTGGTGTTCCTGAGTCATTTAAGGTTCTTATCAAAGAGCTTCAGTCACTTTCACTTGATGTTCGTGTACTTGATAAGAATAACGAAGAAATTGACCTAAGACAGAGCTTTGACGAGGATGACGATATTCCTACAGCTACAGATAAGCAGGAGGCTGAAGACCTAATGAACTCTGAAACTGTTATGACCGATATGGACGGTTATCAGTATGATGAGGATCAGGATGGCGATATTATGATTGATGAATCCGGCTATGCTGAGGAAGAAACAGAAGATCTGCTAGACTTTGGTGACGGCTACGGCAGTGACGAGTTATAATTTCAGGAGGTAAGGCATATAATGGAATTTAATGTATTTGAATCAATAAAAATCGGACTTGCTTCACCTGATCAGATCAGAGAATGGTCATATGGCGAGGTTACCAAGCCTGAAACAATAAATTACCGTACTCTAAAACCTGAAACAGACGGTCTTTTCTGTGAAAAGATTTTCGGACCACAGAAGGACTGGGAGTGCCACTGTGGTAAGTACAAGAGAATCCGCTACAAGGGCAAGATATGTGAACGCTGTGGTGTTGAGGTTACACGTGCTAAGGTAAGAAGAGAAAGAATGGGACACATTGAATTAGCTGCTCCTGTTTCTCATATCTGGTACTTTAAGGGTATTCCTTCAAGAATTGGTTTAATGCTTGACATTTCTCCAAGATTGCTTGAAAAGGTACTTTACTTTGCATCTTATATAGTAACAAACCCAGGTGAGGGTACTGGTCTTGTAAAACAGCAAATTCTTACTGATAACGAATACAGAGAGATGCGTGAAAAATACGAGGACGATTTTGAGGCAAGTATGGGTGCCGAGGCTATCAAAAAGCTTCTTGAAGAAATCGACCTAGAGGTTCTTTCTGCTGAGTTGAAAGAAGAGCTTGAAACTGCAAGTGGACAGAAAAAGGTTCGTCTTGTAAAAAGACTTGAGGTTGTTGAGGCATTCAGAATCTCAGGTAATCGCCCTGAATGGATGATTATGGATGTTGTTCCTGTAATTCCACCAGATATCCGTCCTATGGTACAGCTAGACGGTGGTAGATTTGCAACATCTGACCTTAACGATTTATATCGTAGAGTTATTAATAGAAATAACCGTCTAAGAAAGCTTCTTGAGCTAGAAGCTCCAGACATTATTATAAGAAATGAAAAGCGTATGCTACAGGAGTCTGTAGATGCACTTATCGACAACGGAAGAAGAGGTAGACCTGTAACAGGCCCTAACAACAGAGCATTGAAGTCACTTTCTGATATGCTAAAGGGTAAGCAGGGACGTTTCCGTCAGAACCTACTTGGTAAGCGTGTTGACTATTCAGGTCGTTCAGTTATCGTAGTTGGTCCTGAGCTAAAGATGTACCAGTGTGGTCTTCCTAAGGAAATGGCACTTGAGCTATTTAAGCCTTTCGTTATGAAGAGATTGGTTGAAACTAAGGCTTCAGCTAATATTAAGGCAGCAAGAAAAGCAGTAGAAAGAGCAAAGCCAGAGGTTTGGGATGCTCTTGAGGTAGTAATCAAGGGTCACCCAGTATTGCTTAACCGTGCTCCTACACTTCACAGACTTGGTATTCAGGCATTTGAGCCTGTACTTGTTGAGGGTAGAGCATTAAAGCTACACCCACTTGTATGTACAGCGTACAACGCTGACTTTGACGGTGACCAGATGGCTGTTCACGTTCCATTGTCAGCAGAGGCACAGGCAGAGGCAAGATTCCTAATGCTTGCTGCTGGTAACCTACTAAAGCCTTCTGATGGTCGTCCTGTTGCTGTTCCTTCACAGGATATGATTCTTGGTTCTTATTACCTTACACTTGATAAGGACGGAGAGCCAGGTGAGGGCAAGATATTCAGAGATGAAAACGAAGCTCTTATGGCTTATGATGCTAAGATTATTTCTCTTCACTCTAAAATCAAGGTTCGCCGTACAAAGGAAATTGACGGAAAGACAGTTTCTGGTATTGTAGATGCAACTGTTGGTAAGATTATCTTCAACAGACCAATTCCACAGGATCTAGGCTTTGTTGATAGAACAGATCCTGAAAATGCACTAAGATACGAGGTTGAATTCCTAGTAGGTAAGTCAGCACTTGGTAAAATTATAGATAAATGTATCAGAAAACACGGTACAAATACAACCTCAGTAGTACTTGATGCTATCAAGTCACAGGGTTATAAATATTCAACAATCGGTGCAATTACTGTTGCAGTTTGTGACGCAGCTATTCCACCAGCTAAAAAGGAAATCATTGCAAAGGCTGAGGTTGATAAGGACGAGATTACAGAGCTTTACAATCAGGGCTTGATGAGCAATGAAGAGCGTTATAAAAATGTTCTTAAAATTTGGAACAAGGCTACAGATGATGTTACAAATGCACTAAAAGATAATATGGATGCTTACAACCCAATTTGGATGATGGCTGACTCTGGTGCGAGAGGTAGTATGTCACAGATTAGACAGCTTGCTGGTATGCGTGGTCTTATTGCCAATACATCAGGTAAGACAATCGAAATTCCAATCAGAGCTAACTACCGTGAAGGCTTGAACATTTTGGAATACTTTATTTCTTCTCGTGGTGCTAGAAAGGGTCTTGCTGATACAGCACTTCGTACAGCTGACTCAGGTTACTTGACACGTAGACTTGTTGATGTATCACAGGATGTTATCGTTAGAGAGGATGACTGTGGAACACACGATGGTATTGAGATTTATACAATTTACGATGGTAAGAGAAAGATTGAAGACCTAAGAGAAAGACTTCTTGGTAGATATCTTGTTGAAGACTTTGTTGATGCTAACACAGGTGAAATCCTAGTATCAAAAGATGATATGATGGGCGAGAAAGAAGCAGATATTATCTGCAATAGTGGTGTAGAAAAGATTAAAATTCGTTCAATTCTTGGTTGTAGAGCTAAGCACGGTGTTTGTCGTAAGTGTTATGGTTCTAACCTTGCAAACGGTATGCCTGTAACAGTTGGTGAGGCTGTTGGTGTTATCGCTGCTCAGTCTATCGGTGAGCCTGGTACTCAGCTTACAATGCGTACATTCCATACTGGTGGTGTAGCTGGTGGTGAGGATATCACTCAGGGTCTTCCAAGAGTAGAAGAGTTGTTCGAGAGCAGACGACCAAAGCATCAGGCTATCCTTAGTGAAATTGACGGTGAGATTAGATTTGATACAATCAAGGGTGCTCGTCACGCTGTAATCTTTAACAGAGAAACAGCAGATGAAAGAAGCTACTTGATTCCTCACGGCTCAAGAGAAAAGGTTCAAGAGGGTCAGTTTGTTAAGGCTGGCGATATGATTACAGAGGGTGCTAAGAATCCACATGATGTTCTTGATATCCTAGGTGTTGAAGCAGTACAGAATTATCTGATAGAAGAGGTACAGCGTACCTACCGTCTACAGGGTGTTGCTATCAACGATAAGCATATCGAGGTTATCGTAAGACAGATGATGAAGAAGGTTAAGATTGAGGATCCAGGTTCAACAAATCTAATGACTGGTTCACTGGTATCAAGAAACGAATTTATCTTCGCTAACGAAGACCTACAGAGCAGAATAGATGCAGGTGAAACAGACCTAGAGCTTGCAACAGCTACACAGCAGTTGCTTGGTATTACAAAGGCTTCACTTGCTACAGACAGCTTCTTGTCAGCCGCATCATTCCAGGAAACAACTCGTGTTCTTACAGATGCAGCTATTAAGGGTAAGGTTGACCCACTTGTTGGTCTAAAGGAAAATGTTCTTATTGGTAAACTTATACCTGCTGGTACAGGTATGAACCGCTACAGCAATGTAGAGCTTGAAGAAAATTATCCTACATCTTTAGTAGACCAGACAATTGAAATGTAAAATATAGTAGATAGAGCACCGTCTTGCGATGGTGCTCTGTTTTAATGACATTATATCTTTATACTAAACACCATTTAAAATACAGAAATCATTCCGGCAAATTTTGCACTGCACTTCATACTGCGTCCTCGCAAGGCGACAGCCTTGCTGTGGGTCAGTATTCGTTCAGCACAAAATCTGCTCGAAATTCTTTTATCGATTTTAAACGCTGTTTAGTATTAAATCATAAATTATATAACTAAGAAAAAAATAATATTTTAATTATTTTATTAAATAAAAGTAATATCTGTTTTTTATGAAAATATAACAAAAACAGATATAAGGATTGTATAAAAGTAACTAGTGGTGATATATAGCTTATATAAAAGGTGAATAATTTTGTACCTTAGTAACAAAATTAACAAAATAGTTACAAATTTGAATTATACTTATTGACTTTGAAAAGATTTATGTAGTATAATATGCTTACTGAAGCATGGACTTCGGAAAAACTATATTATTTTTAGGGAGGAAATTTCCAATGAAAAAACTTGCTAGTGTACTACTATCATCAGCATTAGTAGTATCAATGGCTGCAGTTAGTGCTGTTTCTGTATCAGCAGATGTTACAGAGCTACCAGCAGATTGGGATCCAACAGCTTACAACTATACAGTTGTTGGCGATGCTAATCTTCTAGGTGCTGACGAGTGGCAACCAGAAAACGACGCTTACAACATGACTTACGATGAGGTTGCAGGTATTTGGTACCTAAACCTAACAGGTGTTGCTAATGACGGCGTAACAGATATCGATTACGGTGCTCAGTACAAGGTAGTTGTAAGAGATTATCTTGAGGGTAACCCATGGGAGTTCTCATTCAATGAGGATGGCGTAGCTTATGGTCTAGACTCAAACTCACTTGTTAACTTCGGTGAGACAGCTGAAACAGCTAAGACAGTAACAATCACATTCGATGGTTACAAGACAACAAGCCGTATAGACGATCTATACACACCTGCAGTAGCTGAGGAGCATACATACTTCGCAGTAGGTAGCGGTCCTCTATTCACACCAGAGTGGACACCAGACGCTTCAGCTTATCAGATGACAAAGGATGCAGATGGCAACTATTCAGTAGAGATTCCTGTAACAGAGGATATGTGGGAGAGCGATATCAACTATAAGGTTGCTCAGGATGGTAAATGGGATGTATCATACAACGATAAGGGCGAGGCTCTAGGCGATGGTACAAATGCTCTTCTATACATCGAGCCAGGCACAACTTCAGTTGTAATCACACTAAATATGACAACAATGTGCACAGCTGCTGCTTGCAAGGGTGCTGTAGCTCCAACAGAGCCAGCAACAGAGCCAGCAACAGACGATGCTACAGAGCCAGCAACAGACGATGCTACAGCTCCAACAGATGATGCTACAGCTCCAACAGATGAGGCTACAGCTCCAACAGATGAAGCTACAAAGGCTACAGATGCTACAACAGCTACAACAGCTACAACAGCTACAACAGCTACAACAGCTACAACAAAGACAACAACTACAACAACTACAACAAATTCATCAACAACTACAGGTAAGGTTGCTACAGGCGACAGCACATCAGTTGCTCTACTTATCGGTATGCTAATGCTAGCTGGTGCAGGCGTAGTAGTTGCTAGAAAGAGAATTGCTGAGTAATTTTTTAAATTAATTAGTTAATTAATTTCTTGCTTTGTCAGCCATCCTTCGGGATGGCTGATTTTTGTTCATTATAAACAGAATATAAATTTTAGAATTGTTAAAAAAATGGTTTGTTTTTGATTTAAGTGATAATTAAGTTACAAAATTGTTTATATTTACGAAAATATAAATAAGATATGAAAATTATTGAAAATGTGTTAACAATGGTGTATAATAATTCTGCGAAGTTTATCTTCAAATATAATATTTTTTTAAAGGAGGAAAAGACAAATGTCTAAGAAAAAAGTACTTAGCGTAGTTTTAACAGCTGCTATGGTTGCATCTCTTGCAACAGTTTCTGCTGTTACTACATCTGCTGCTGATACTCGTGGTAAGATTTATTTCGATTCTACAGGTTTAGGCGGTAAAGCTGGCGCACAGCGTGGCACATATTATTGCTATGTTTGGGGTAGCAAGGATGGTGCTCTATACAGCTGGGATAACAAAGCCCTAAAGATGACTAATGAGGATGGTGAGAACCTATACTCATTCGATATCCCAAAAACAAATGCTGAGGGTAAGGAGATCCATACCGATCTAGTTATTTTCCACGCTCTAGGTGGTGAGCAGACATATGATACAACATTTAGCGATGCTTGTATTGGTGATACTGCATATGTTCTTGATCAATTATTAGAGAACCCAGTTGACAGTGCTCAGACTTGTAAGGGTTGTGCATGGATGAATAACCCAGATCAGGGTGCTCACCTTGGAATCACATCAACAGGTAAGGTTCAGGGTGTTGGTATTGTAGAAGGCGAGACAGCTGAGTCTATTGCAACTAAGTTCCAGACAGAGTACAAAGCTGGTATGGATGAAGGCAAGACAGGTTATGATAACCCAGATCTTCTAACAGAAGAGGCTTACAACAAATTTGTTCAGGAGCTTCAGGCAATTATTGATAATCCACCAGTTCCACCAGCTCCACCAACAAAGCCTTCAGATGCTCCAACAGATCCAGTAGCTCCAACAGATCCAACAGATCCAGTAGCTCCAACAGATCCAACAGCTCCAGTAGAGAAGCCAACAGACTCTAATGTAGCAGATCCATATGGTCGTATTCCTGGTCTACCTCTACCAGCAGACAAGAATGTTCCTGCAAAGGATACAAACAAAGATGTATATAAGGAATCTGACGAGTTCCCATCAGATTGGGATGGTTACTTCAATGTTTACTACTTCGAAGTACCAGAAGAGTGGCTTACAGAGCACAAAGAAGCTAAAGACTTCGAGGTAGGCTTCTATTGGTACCGTGGTGGTCTAAGCAACGCTGCATGGCCTGGTGTTGAGGCTAGTAAGCTATCAGTTCTTGATGAAAACGGTAATGACATTTACGCTGACAAGAATATCTACTACGGTTTTGCTCCATCATTTGCTACATGCATTATTTGGAACAACGGTATCAGTGATAAGGTAGCAGAGAACAAGAAGTTCAAGCTTCAAACTGATGATATCAAGGTTGATGACCCAATGAGTAACAGTATTGCTGATGCTCTATATAAGGTTGATCCTTCAATCGATGGTGCTTATGTTGCAGGTTGTTTAGGTTATGTTGCTGAATCTTATACTAAAACTAACGAGCTAACAGGTGATTTACAGACAGTTTACAAGGTTGAGTGGAAGTACTTCAATCCACGTACAGGCGAGACAACATTTGACCCTCTAAAGGATGCAGATGGTAATATTGTTACAGTTGCTGACGATTACTGGGAATATGGCAAGGTTGCTGTAAACCCATACTTCGACCTAGATTACGATCACGTAAACGAGGCTGAGGTTCCAACTGAGCCAGCACCATCAACTCTACCACCAGCTCCTACACAGTCTGCTACAGACGCTACAAAGGCTACAACAGCTACAACAAACAACAACACAAACTCAGGTAAGGGTACAGTTGACACAAACGGCGGTTCAGCTGTTGTTACACTAGCAACAGTTCTACTAGCTGCTATGGGCGTTACTGTTCTTGCTCGCAAGAGAAGAGAGTCAACAAACGCTTAATTTAATATAGTATTTATACTTGTTAAGTAATTATTCAGGGTGCACATCTTGTATGTGCACCCTTTGTGTTTCATATGGATTATACAGGAATTATATGACAAAATTAATTAAAATTTTCAAATATTCCCCTTAAATACTTGCATAGAATGGAAAAAATGCTTATAATTAATATGTAAAAAAGTGTAAGCAATTTTACAAACAATAAGATGAAAGGAAGTAGTACACATGATTTATTCAAAAGAAGTTGAACATATGTGCACTGTAGCAAAGGGCCCTAACCACGGTCCTGCACCTATTCCTGAAGAGGGTAAATGGGTAAAATCTTACGAAATTAAAGACATTTCCGGCCTTTCACACGGTATTGGCTGGTGTGCTCCACAGCAGGGTGCTTGTAAGCTAACACTAAATGTTAAAGAGGGTATCGTTGAGGAAGCTCTTGTAGAGACAATTGGTTGCTCAGGTATGACTCATTCAGCTGCTATGGCTGCTGAAATTCTACCAGGTAAAACTCTTCTAGAGTGCCTAAATACAGACCTTGTTTGTGATGCTATTAACACAGCTATGAAGAACATTTTCGAGCAGCTTGTTTATGGTAGAAGCCAGACTGCTTTCTCTGAGGGTGGTCTACCTGTTGGTGCTGGCCTAGAGGATCTTGGTAAGGGTCTACGTTCACAGGTTGGTACAATGTACAGCACAAAGGTTAAGGGCGTTCGTTATATGGAGATGGCTGAGGGTTATGTTATCAAGACAGCTCTTGATGAAAATAACGAGGTTATCGGCTATCAGTTCGTTAAGCTAGGTAAAATGCTTGAGGATATCCGTCACGGTGTTAGCCCTGATGAAGCATACAAAAACAACATCGGTCAGTATGGTCGCTTTGATGGCGCAGCTAAGTATATTGACCCTCGTGAAGAGTAATTGGTAAGGGAGGACTTAATAATGGCAGTTACATTTGAAAGTATGGACAGAAGAATGCCTAAAATTGAGAAATGCCTTGCCGAGTATGGTATTGCAAATCTTGAAGAGGCTAGACAGCTATGTCTTGACAAGGGCTTTGACCCATATAAAATTGTAAAGGATGTTCAGCCAATCGCATTTGAGAACGCTGGTTGGGCTTATACACTAGGTTGTGCTGTTGCACTAAAGAAAGAGGTTACTACAGCTGCTGATGCTGCTGAGGCTATTGGTATTGGTCTAGAGGCTTTCTGTATTCCTGGTTCTGTTGCAGAGCAGAGAAACGTTGGTCTTGGTCACGGTAACC
>JAXJQK010000297.1:0-10117 GCA_036311185.1 Acutalibacteraceae bacterium
ATACGCAACAGAGTCGCCAATAGCTGGAGTTGGTGCAAGTGAAAGGTCTACAATACCAAATGGTACACCAAGTCTTCTTGAAGCCTCTTGAGCAACTAACTGACCTGTTCTTGTAATTTTGAATGCTGTCTTTTTGATAAGGTCTGCAACTGCTGAAAGGTCGCAGTCACCACACTTTGAAAGTGCTGCACGAACAACCCCAGGGCCAGATACACCTACATGTATTTCACAGTCAGGCTCACCAGGGCCATGCATTGCACCAGCCATAAATGGGTTGTCCTCAGGTGCATTACATAGTGCAACCAGCTTAGCAGCACCAATGCAATCTCTATCTGCTGTAAGCTCCGCTGTTTGCTTTATAATTCTACCCATCATCTTTACAGCGTCCATATTGATACCAGCCTTAGTGCTACCTATATTTACAGAAGCACAAACATGGTCAGTAATAGACAATGCCTCTGGTATACTTTCTATAAGAGCATAGTCACCGTCTGAAAAACCCTTTTGTACAAGTGCAGAATAACCACCGATAAAGTTTACACCAACGGTGTTGGCTGCTCTTTCCAGAGTTTGAGCAAACTTAACTATTTTCTGTGTTTGACAAGCAGAAGCCACCATACCTATTGGTGTAACAGATATTCTCTTATTAATTATAGGAATACCATATTCAGATGAAATATCCTCACCTGTTTTTACAAGGTTGTTGGCATATCTGCAAATTTTATCGTAAATTTTAGTACAAGCCTTATCAATATCATCATCAATACAGCTAAGCAATGAAATACCCATTGTAATTGTTCTTACATCAAGGTTTTCATTGTCAATCATATTGATTGTTTCGATAATTTCATGTGAATTTATCATAGTATGTTAGCCTCCGTTATATTCTGTGCATAGAGTTGAAGATATCCTCGTGCATAATATGGATTTTCAATCCCATTTCTTCGCCAAGCTTATCAAGCTTAACTGACATTTCAGCAATAGTCTTTTTAGAATTACCCATCTCTACAAGCATAATCATAACAAACATTTCCTGAAGTACGCTCTGAGTAACCTCTGAAACACTTATATTCTCTTCTGCACAAGCTGAAGAAACCTTAGCCAGAATTCCTACTGTATCCTTACCTAAAACTGTAATAAAAGCACGCATACAAAAAATCCTCCATTAACAAATTACTTACCTTAAATTATCCCTTATTTTTCGCAAACTGTCAATACATAATAAGATTTTTTATAATAACACAAAAACAGTGGGGTAAACTGATTTTTCAGTAACCCCACTGCTTCTTTATTTTTCGGCAAACTCTTTTATTTCAGCCATAGCTTCTTCATCAAATTTTCTGTCTTTAAAGTAATAGTTTATATCATCATCTGTAATTTCTCTTATTACACGGCAAGGGTTACCTACAGCTACTACATTTGCTGGAATATCCCTTGTAACAACACTCCCAGAACCTATTACTGTATTATCACCGATAGTAACTCCAGGATTAACAACTGTGTTCCCACCAATCCATACGTTGTTGCCTATTTTTACCTCTATACCGTATTCATATCCTGATGCTCTTGCCACAGGATGTATAGGGTGACCAGCTGTATAAATTGCTACATTAGGTGCAAACAAAACGTTATCTCCTATCTCTACCTTTGCTACATCAAGAATTGTACAATTATAATTAGCAAAAAAGTTTTTACCCACGTGAATATTAAAGCCATAGTCACAGTGAAACGGAGGATTTATAAAAATATTGGTTTTATCTCCTCTTACCAACTTTTTTACAATTTCACTTATTTTCTCAAAATCTGAAATATCAGTTGTATTAAGCTCCTGTAAAAGCTTTCTTGTCATTCTTTGTTCCTCAAAAACCTCATTATCAGACTTATAAGCCATACCTGAATTTCTTCTTTCGATCTGGTTCATAGCTTCCTCCTATATGCTTAAATTATTTTCCAGCGTTCTTCTGTGTTGTATCTACCTTTAAGGTTACAAAAATACTCTTTACCTGCTCTAATGCAAAGCCCATAAGCTTTAAAAGTATATTGAATACAAGTGACAATGCCAAAGAACATATAAAAACAAATGGCACCACAGCAAAGTAATATTTTAATCGTTCAGGCATAACAGGAACAGCCTCTGAAAGCCTTTTATATGCGATTGTATCAAATATATATGACAGCAAATAAAGCCCCAGTGTGGCATCCGACATCTTCCACAATACCCAACGTATCCATATTGGTATTCTATCTGCTTTTATTCTACTTAAAAGGGTAAATAGAAGCACCGACATTACAAAAGGCTGTATTCCGTACCAGCTTATGTACTCACCATTTTCAAACACAGTGTTGTAGCTTCTGAAAAAGTTAAACGCACCAAATCCACCCAAAGCTAATATCAATAGGAAAACAGCTACAGGAGTTTTTGTTTTTAGCCCATATTCATGTATATATGTACCTATGAAATAATAGGCAATTGGATAAAGCATAGACCACCAATTCGGTAATATTTTTGTTATAACATCTGTTTCACTTGGATTATACCATAAATTCTCTGTTGTAAAGCTGAAAATATTAAACAGAGTAGGTAATATTGTCATTGAAAAGAGTGTTATTAAAAGAACCTTTTTATGCTTTTGACTGGTTATACCATTATATAAAATATTTAGAAATGGAATTATCAAAAAGAGTCCGATATACATTTCTATATACCAAGCATAGGGAGCAATCGTAAATTCAAGCAATTCAAAAACTGCTGTTTTTAAATCTACATCTAAATTAAGATAGCTTCTCTTAAATATCACACAGGCTATACCCGACATTAGATATATAAGCAATATTCTTACAATACCTGCATAATATTTCTTACATAATGTTTTCTTACTCATAAGATATCCTGTAAGCAATAAAAACATTGGTATACATGTTGCAAACAATGTACGCATAGTACACATAATATACATATTCATACCGTTATGATTTTCGGTATAATATTCATTATTCAAAAAGAAGTGAACAGACACTACAAAAAAGACTGCTACCACTCTTATTATATCCATTGCTGTATCTCTTTTATTTAATTTTTCTAATTGCATTTCCCCTGTAACCCCCATTATCAAAAAAGCGTTACACACTCAAGCTGTGTAACGCTTTTTATTATTCTTAAACAAGCTCCTCTGCAAGCTTATCAATTTGCTCCCTTGAATTTTCGTTAAGAGCTGACTTAATAGTAACTACTGTATCACACAATGTGATATTTTTCATTCCCTCAAAATGCTCTTTCATCTTCTTTCCAGCCATAGGTGCCCAAGAACCGTTTTCTATTATAGCTACCTTTCTGTTCTGGTAATTCTTCATCTTTAAATGATATAAGAAGTCCTCCATAATAGGGAACAAAGCACCATCGTATGTAGGAGATGCTACTACAAGCCTATCATAACGGAATGAATCTTCTATAGCTTCTGCCATATCATCTCGTGCAAGGTCTGCAATAGCTACCTTTGGCACACCACACTTTTCAAGCTTTTCTTTGAGCTCCTTTGCCGCCTGTGCTGTGTTACCATGCATAGATACATACGCTATCATAACCCCTTCATTTTCAGCCCTATAGCTACTCCAAATATCATATTTATTTATATAATATTCCAGATTTTCATTAAGTATTGGTCCGTGTAAAGGACAAATTGTTTTTATATCAAGATTACCTGCTTTTTTCAGTAAAGCCTGTACCTGTGCTCCGTATTTACCAACAATATTTATGTAGTATCTTCTTGCCTCACAGGTCCAATCCTCGTCTGCATCTAATGCTCCAAATTTTCCAAATGCATCGGCTGAAAATAGAACCTTATCTGTGCTTTCGTAACATACCATAACCTCTGGCCAATGAACCATTGGTGCCATAATAAATGTAAGGCTATGCTTGCCAAGCTCTAGCTTATCTCCCTCTTTTACAATAAGCTTTCTGTCTGATATATCCATATCAAAAAACTGTGACATCATAGTAAAGGTTTTTGCATTACCTACTATTTTTGCACTAGGATATTTTTCCGCAAAAACTCTAACACCTGCACCGTGGTCAGGCTCCATATGAGATACTACCAAGTAATCAGGCTGTTTACCGTCAAGCTCTGTATCAAGCTTTTGCAACCACTCCTCGATTGCACGTGAATCTACTGTATCCATTACAGCTATCTTCTCATCAATAATAAGATAAGAATTATAAGATACACCGTTAGGAACAATATACTGTCCCTCAAATAAATCAAGAGTTTTATCATCTACACCAATATATTTTATATCTTCAGAAATCATAGTTTTTTGCATTTAAATTTATCCTCCCAGTTAGATTAAAAATAGCAGTAATTACTATTTATTGGTACATAGCAACCAAACAAATCACAACACCAACATTATTTTCATATATCATTGTTAATTTTTAAAGCATATTTCTTTAAAAATATTAGCATACAATTATATAAAAGTCAACAAAATATCCCTTATTTAAGCATATCTGCAAGCCTAATCAAAGGCTAGGCTATCTCTTTTGTATGTTAAAGCATTGTAGTTTTTCCTAATGTAAGGTATAATCTTATTAATAGGGCTTGTTTAGATATAAAATAAGCAATTTTCGGAGGTTTAATATGAACGAATTAAAAGAATACCTTAACAAAATATTTGCTGACTCACCTATTAAAACAGTTATCAGCAAGCCAGCAAAAAAGAGTATAGAATATAAAAAGATTGTTATAGAAAATAAAGAAAAATATTATCAGTTTTCAAAATATACCGAAAAGCAGGTATTTCACGAAAATTTAAACAAAGACGAAGCTATTGATTTTTGTCTTACAGCACTTGAGACTGACTACAAACAGCTTAACAGCTGGACAAACACTCACGAGCATATGCTAATGCTCTCAAAAAAAGGAAAACCCTCTTACAAGAAAAAACAGCTTTCATCAGCCTGCACACATATCTCAACACAACATAATCGTCAAAAAAACTATATTATTCAAGAAGGTAGCGATGTACCACCTCTTATTGATATGGGAGTATTTACTAAAGAGGGCAAGGTTGTACATTCTATGTACGACAAGTTCAAGCAAATAAATCGCTTTATAGAAATAATAGATGATGCCGTAAAGGATTTAAACAAAGAAACTATTAACATTATAGATTTCGGATGTGGAAAATCATACCTTACCTTTGTTGTTTATTATTATTTTACCGTACTAAAAAACAAAAGAGTAAACATAGTTGGTCTTGACCTTAAAGAAGATGTAATAAAAAAGTGCAATGCTTCAGCAGAAAAATACGGATATAATGGTCTTAAGTTTCAGCTTGGTGATATCAACGGCTACAAATGCGACTTTGATGTTGATATAGTTATAACATTACACGCTTGCGACACAGCAACAGACTACGCATTATTCAATGCTATTTCGTGGAATTCAAAAATGATTTTCTCCGTTCCTTGCTGTCAGCACGAGCTTAACGCACAGATAAAAACAGATAATTTCTCACTGTTCACCAACTACGGAATTATACAGGAGAGATTTTCTGCCCTTACTACAGACGCAATAAGAGGTAATCTGCTTGAATGCTGTGGCTATAAAACACAGCTGTTAGAATTTGTAGACTTTGCACACACACCAAAGAACATACTAATAAGAGCTGTAAAAAAAGAAAGCACCACAGCCAAAACAAAAGCCAAGGCTGTGGCACAGGTAGAAAAAGTAATGCAGGAATTTAATTTATCCCCTACATTGTACAACTTATTAAAGGGTAGCAAGCATATATAAAATATTAAACCCTATTTCAAGATTTAAATAAAATTCAATTTACAAAGGCAGATTTAACAATTTCGTTGAATTTGCCTTTTCGTCTATTATAAATTAGTATTAGCAGTTCCTAAAACACATTCAGTAATAATTTTACTGATATTTTCTATTGGCTCTTGGCAATCATTTTTCAGCCATTCCATAACAATAGCAGTAATACCTGTAAGATAAAATTTTAATATATACTCTCTTTCATTCAATGGAAAATCAAATCGCTCTAACACAGGATTAAATATGAATTTAGACATATTATTGTAAACATCCTCAAACCCCATTGACCCCAAATGTTTAAGAGCTGTTTTAAATACAAGCTGATTTTCTTTCACATAAGTAAGATAGGGTAATAGGTATTTAGGTGTTATAAATATCAAATCCTTTAAATCACATTTATTGTATTTTTCTGTTATACTTTTGCAGTCTACTGAAAAGTATTTAAGAAAGTTGTCGGTAATATGCTGTGTAGTTTCTTTTAGCAAGTCACTTGTATTTTCATAGTGTAAATAAAATGTAGAACGATTTACTCCTGCTGTTTCACAAATCTCTTTTATTGTAATATACTCAAAAGCCTTTTTTTCAAGCAATACTATCAACGCTTTGTCCATTTTTACAGCAGTATTAAAATATTTACTTTCGTTCTTATTCATCCGACAACCTCCCTTTAGTTTGATTTCACATTTATTTTTGCTCGCTTATTTCACGGGCAAGCTCAACTATTTCAAAGGCATATTTCTGCTTACCTTTTTCCAGAATTTTTTTATAGATTGGATAGTTTACCCCAGTGCCTATAAAACCTATAATACCAAGCACTATTCCAAGTACTGAAAGCATTGTTGTTCCACCTATAACCTGCATTGACAGGCACATACCAAGCCCTGCAACAAGAGATGATACAATACCAAAGGTATAGGTAAACACAGTTGCAGGTAATTTCGCTTTTCTATCAAGCTTTCTAAGTGCTACTACTTTAGAATTATCCTTTGGAGCATATTCCTTTGCTACTGATTCTGCATAAATTTTGTCTGTATTCATAATTATGACCTCCTTTAGATTACAAGATAATTATAAAACACAAACAAAGTAAGCTGAACAACAAAAAACTAAATTTTTGTTGTTTTAACCTTATAGTACCTCTACCCTACAAATATTATTGATACAAATTTTCGTGCGAATTTGGGTTTATTTAATCCTTATCTTTTCATATATTTCTTCTATTTCGTGATTTGCACCATCAAAATCAGGCCAAGCGTTTATGCTATCATTTTTTCTTCGTGGAATAATATGTATATGAAAATGTGGAACAGATTGCCCCGCACTTTCATCACTCGCATTTAACAAATTTACTCCATCATATCCACATTCATCAACACAGTGATTTGCAATCTTTTTTACTGTAGCCATTAAGCAATTAAGAGTATCCTCATCACAATCAAGAATGTTTTTAACGTGCTTTTTAGGTATTGCAACCATATGACCATCAACATCCTTTGCAATATCCATAAACACCATTGTATTTTCATCCTCGTACACCGTTAAACTTGGAATATCTCTATTTACTATCTTGCAAAATATACAATCCATTTATGATGCACCTCCACTTTTAATCAAAAATTAATACATTCAAAAATGCCGACAGACTAAAATCTGTCGGCATTTTATTATAGATTAAATGTCAATTTTGAATTATTGTAGCAAATTAAGCCTTAGGACCTGCATCTACAACTTCCTGTGACATATGAGTATACTTCTTGAAGTTCTCAACGAATGAAGCAGCAAGCTCCTTAGCCTTTGCAGCGTAAGCGTCCTTGTCTTCCCATGTGTTAGCTGGAACCATTAGCTCGTCAGGTACACCTGGGCAAGTTGTAGGAACAGAAACACCAAAGTATGGATCTTCTACGAACTCGCTCTTTAGTAGCTCACCGTTAAGAGCAGCTGTAACCATTGCACGAGTGTAAGAAAGCTTCATTCTCTTACCTGTACCGTTCCAACCTGTGTTTACTAGATAAACGCTTGCACCAGCCTTCTCAACCTTATCAGCTAGCATAGCAGCGTAGATTGATGGATCTAGTGGTAGGAATGGCTCACCAAAGCATGTTGAGAATGTTGGAACTGGCTCCTTAACGCCGATCTCTGTACCAGCTAGCTTTGATGTAAAGCCAGATACAAAGTAGTACATAGCCTGATTCTTGTCTAGCTTTGAGATTGGAGGTAGAACACCGTAAGCATCAGCTGTTAGGAAGATAACAGTCTTTGGAACGCTTGTTGACATACCTGAAAGCTCAGCATTTGGAATGTACTCTACTGGGTAACCAACACGGCTGTTTACAGCTAGAGAATCATCATCAAAGTCAAACTCTCTTGTGTCTGGATCCATTACAACGTTCTCTACTAGAGAACCGAACTTAATAGCATTGTAGATCTCTGGCTCTCCCTCTGGTGATAGGTTGATACACTTAGCGTAGCAACCACCCTCAAAGTTGAATACAGAGTCATCTGACCAACCGTGCTCATCGTCACCGATTAGCTTTCTGTTAGGGTCAGCTGAAAGAGTTGTTTTACCTGTACCTGATAGACCAAAGAATACAGCTGTATCGCCCTCTTCACCGATGTTAGCTGAACAGTGCATTGGGAAGATACCCTGCTTTGGTAGTACGTAGTTCATTACTGAGAATACAGACTTCTTAATCTCACCAGCGTACTGTGTACCAACGATAAGAACAAGGTGCTTCTCGTAGTCAACCATAATAGCAGCCTCTGAACGAGTGTTGTCACGCTCAGGAATGCACTTAAAGCCAGGAGCAGCGATAATTGTGTAGTCTTCCTTAAAGTCAACCAACTGCTCAGCTGTTGGACGACGAAGTAGCTGATGAATAAACATATTCTGAGAAGCTAGCTCGTTTACAATACGGAAAGACTTTGTGTACTTAGGATCTGCACCAGCAAAGCCATCGAAAATGAAGATTTCACGGTTCTGTAGGTAAGCGATAACCTTCTCATATAGAGCGTCAAATACCTCTTGTGTAGTTGGCTTATTTACCTTACCCCAAGCGATGTCGTTGTGAACACCCTCTGAATCAACGATGAACTTATCGTTAGCTGAACGACCTGTGTACTTACCTGTCTTAACAACAAGAGCACCAGTTTTGCTGATTGTACCCTCACCACGACGAACAGCAGCTTCTGTTAGCTGAGCTGGTGTTAGGTTACGGTAAACAGCTGATGGGTTAATAATTCCTAGTTTTTCTAGACCATATGTTTCCATTTGATTTATCCTCCTTAAATTTAAGAACTATGCTTTATTTTTCGCATAAATTTCAATGATATACCCATTATGACATTCATTTATATATTTGTCAAGCGTTTAAACCATTTAATTAATAAATTATTTAGAATTTTGCATAATTTTTACATTGCAAGTTCGTTTTACAGCAATTTTATTTAATTTTTGCTTATTCAAAAGTCAAGTTATGCAATTTTTATTTTATCGGTTGCATTTTGTTAACCTTAACTAACGTGTATATTTTTTATTTATCTCACTGTATTACCTTGCATTTACAGCAACTTTTCTGTATTATATAAATATATAATTTGTTGAAGGATGTAGAAGTATGACTGTTACAAATTTAAAGGAACAGCTATGCCTTAAATCGGCATATATTAATATGAATTGTAACAAAATAATAGATGGATGTTATGTAGGTGACTATTTAAGCTATGTAATAAAAAATTCCAAGCCTCATAATCTATGGCTTACTGTGGTAAACAATCCAAACACTGTTGCCGTAGCTATGCTAAAAAATCTGAGCTGTATTATAATGTGCGAAAATGTAAAGCCAACTGAAGAAACTATTAAAACAGCCTCTGAAAAAGGCATTCCTATTTTGTTATCCAATAAAACAGCCTACCAGCTGGCTGTGGAAATCAGCAAGGTGATTTAATATGCAAAATTTGTGCGATTGCGTACTTGAGCTTGTAAAAAATTCTATAGAAGCAAACAGTACACTTATTAAAATAAGCGTTTTTCAAAAAGATGCACGAAGATTGGTTTTGCAGGTAGAGGACAACGGCTGTGGAATGGATAGCGAGCTTTGTGAGCTTTGTCAAAGTCCATTTTATTCAACTAAGGACAAAGAGATAGGAATGGGCTTACCTTTAGTAAAGGAGCTTGCACTTCGTACAGGTGGTGATTTTGCAGTAGAATGTAATCCCACAAAAGGTATAACCGTATCTGTACTATTTAAGCCCTATGATATAAATATGATTCCTATTGGTGACATCTACCGTACCAC
>JAXJQK010000298.1:0-5040 GCA_036311185.1 Acutalibacteraceae bacterium
ACTACATACTTTTGTGTATATCCAGCTCTTTCGATATTATCTTCCATTTGTGCTGTTTGCCAATCAGCATTACCAACCTTATAGTTTAGTATAGGGCTGTATAGACCTCTATAATATATAACTACATTGTTAGAGATTGTCTCTGTAACAAGCACCTCTTTACTGCTATCCTCTAAAGTGAATGGATACACATTTGATGGTCTATATACCTCGTTTGCAGCTTCATCTATAATTTCAGCATTTTTTACTACAAGTGGAATATTGTTCTTTTCTTGATCCTCAAACTTTACTGACCATGTGTAGTCACCAAAATTCTTAATATTTAAATCTGGTATTATATTATCAAGTGGATAAATCATTGTACCGTCACACGCTTTTGATGTACCATCGAAAGACATTGCAACATTTTCCCAACCTATTAGTTTAGGTGTAGCATAGTCGGTATATTTACTACCGTCCTTTTCAACTGTTACTATAACCTTAGCATTACATCTATCACCTGTATTTAAAGTGTACATCATATAAGGAATTACACTTGAATCATATTCCTTAACATCTATTCTACCAATACTTGTAAAAATTCTTACCCTTGTTGTAGGGCCACCACTAACTGCACTTTTTGCATTAAGTGCGTCATAGGCAATCCACATAAAACCATTATTACCATAGTCATCACCCCATGAGTTCGCAATTTTAAACGCACCCATTTCGCCTGTATCTACAGCATTATTTCCGTTTACATCTATCCATAAATTGTCGTTGTAGCCTACAAGAGTCATTCTGTGACCACCGTTACTTCCAGCCTGATGTGTAACGGCACTCTCACCTAAAAATTTACTATTTTCAGGTACTGCAGAGTTTGCTTTTATTTTTGTATCTTTCCAGTCTAAAATACATGTTGAATAGGTAAGCACATCACCTTCGCTTAGTGCTGTTTTTATAGCAGTAAGGTCTTCGTCATCAGCAGAGATAATCTGTGTATCGTTATTACCTATCTCTGTAAAATACTGATAATCCTTAATTCTGTAATTAATAGCCTCTCTCCATATTTCTTCGGTGGCAGACCAACTAAAGCAATCGTTATCGTAAGGTACCATACTTATAGGAACATTTCCTGTCATTTTCATAATACCATATACATCTTGAGAGAAGGAACCTTTATCCTTACCACCATTAGCTATATTATATGTAAATTTAGGTGAAAAGGTATTTTCAGGTGTTGTTTCAACACCTCTGGATTTATTTATTTCGTAGGTGAATTGATAATAAGACTGTGCCCATGCAACACAAGCACCAATGCCACCCTGACTTCCGATTTTAGGGAAATACTTACTTTGGCTGTTATCAACACTTTCAGGTAAAGATGATACACCGTCCTTTTGGCTTGTATCACTTACTTCATAATAATCACCAATTGTTTCGATTCTAGTAACATCTTCAGGTAATTCATTTTCAAGTGTAAGGTCACCTGTTGCATACATAAAGCTGGTACCATTTTCATTTTTAACAGCACCAAACAGATTATCCTCATTTTCTTCATAAGCAGATACTTCAGCCACATTTGCTGGCATAAATGTCAGCATTGACATAACTGTTGTCGCAGATAATACTGTTGATAGTAATTTGCGTGTTTGTTTTTTCAAGTTAAAATCCTCCTTAATAAATATTATTACAGTAATTCTAACACTTCCATATTTTGTTATCAACATTTTCTAAAAAAAACGAATTATCTTTGTTATTTTTACTAAAATTATAGATTTTTTTAAACAATAAGCAATAAACAAATTATATATAGATTATTCATAAATAAAATTTGGGCTTCTCTATATTTCAAGAGAAGCCCAAATTTACAGCTATATTACTTTTTATTGCTATGGCAAGCATCCTTCATTGCACAGTTTGAACACCCACAGCCACAGGAGGATTTGCCACTTTTTTTATCTTTAATCATTTTTATAACAATCATTGCAATAATTACTGCTAAA
The DNA here is from genome assembly GCA_036311185.1 of Acutalibacteraceae bacterium. GTDB lineage: Bacteria > Bacillota > Clostridia > Oscillospirales > Acutalibacteraceae > CAG-964. The sequence goes on from JAXJQK010000298.1 coordinate 1,986, forward strand.
ACCAATGCTACTATAATAGAACCTAAATTATTCATTAACCAAGCTGACATTTTAAAACCTCCATTTATTTTTATTATACCTTTACATTTTTAGTAAGCTTTGTTGACTCCTTATAAGGCTTAAACAGCATAAATACTATCAATGCAACCAATACCATTGCTATAATTGCACCAACAATATTCACTACAGATGTAGCACCACCTGTAAACAATACACCAAGCTGATAAACTATAAAAGCAATAACATAAGCAAATACACACTGATAACCAAGTGCAAATGCTGTCCATTTTGGACTGTTCATCTCTCTTTTGATAGCACCCATAGCAGCAAAGCAAGGAGCACACAACAGGTTGAAAATCATAAATGAATATGCAGCAAGTGGTGAGAACACAGCACGCATATTTCCCCAAACCTGCCAGCCGTTTTCTGCAACCTCTGCATTGTTGCCAAGAACAACACCAAAGGTTGAAACAACATTTTCTTTAGCGATAAGTCCTGTAATTGTTGCTACAGCACCTTCCCAAGTACCCCAACCAAGAGGAGCGAAAATCCACGCAATAGCATTTCCAATAACAGCAAGTACAGAATTGTTAAGGTCTTTTACCATACCGAATGAATCGTTTTCAAAACCAAATGCCTGTAAGAACCAAAGAATAACAGATGAAAGAAGAATAACTGTACCAGCCTTTTTAATAAATGACCAACCACGCTCCCACATAGAACGAAGTAGATTTACAAATGTTGGCATATGATATGCAGGTAATTCCATTACAAATGGAGCAGGGTCACCTGCGAACATTTTTGTTTTCTTAAGGATTATACCTGAAATTGCTATTGAAGCCACACCTACAAAATACGCACTTGGTGCTACCCACCAAGCTCCGCCAAACAAAGCACCTGCTACTAAAGCGATAATAGGCATTTTTGCACCACAAGGCATAAATGTAGTTGTTATAATTGTCATTCTACGGTCTCTCTCGTTTTCTATAGTACGAGAAGCCATTATACCCGGTACACCACAGCCTATACCAACAAGCATTGGTATAAATGATTTACCCGATAATCCAAATTTACGGAAAATTTTATCCATTACGAATGCAATTCTTGACATATAACCACAAGACTCAAGAAAACCAAGCAACAAGAACAATACCAACATTTGAGGTATAAAGCCCAGTACAGCACCTACACCACCTACAATACCGTCCATTATCAAGCCTGCAAGCCAGTCAGCACAGTTAAGCTTTGTAAGTAGCTTCTCAACAAATGTAGGAATACCAGGTACCCACACCCCATAATCAGCAGGGTCAGGCTCTTGTGAATCAATAGCAGCTGTAAACGCTGCCAAATCAACAGCCAACTTTTCCTCTACTACACCCTCATCATCTCTTAGCTCTATAATACCTGTAACATTTTTTGCATCTGCATCAGCTACAAAACTGTTTATAATATTTGTATCAGGGTTTTCAGATTCAAGAGTTTCTGTAATTAAAGCAGTATCAATCCCCTCTTGTTCAGCAGCTTCTATATAAGCAGATATTCTTTCTGAATTAAGCGAGAAATCCTCTGTTGCTTCATCAAACTCACTTCTACCTATTCCAAGCAGATACCAGCCATCACCAAACACGCCATCGTTTGCCCAGTCTGTAGCTATTGTACCAACTGTTGAAACTGATATGTAATAAACCAAAAACATAACAACCACAAATATAGGTATTGCCGCAAAACGGTTTGTGACTACTCTATCTATTTTATCGGAAATTGTCATCTTACCGTCATTTTTCTTTTGATAGCAACCCTTTAATATTTTTGTGATATATACATATCTTGCATTTGCTATTATGCTTTCTGCGTCATCATCACATTCTTTTTCGGCTTCCTTTATATCATTTTCGATATGAGAAATAGTTTTTTCATCAAGATTAAGACTTTTTACAACCTTATCATCACGTTCAAAAAGCTTAATGGCGTACCAACGCTGTTCGTCCTCGGGTAAATCGTGAAGACAATATTCTTCTATATGAGCTAAAGCGTGCTCAACTGCACCATCGAATATATGTGTAGGAACAGTTTTTCCGTTTTTAGCAGCATCAATTGCAATTTCAGCTGCTTCAACAATTCCTGTTAATTTTAATGCAGATATCTCTACAACCTTACAGCCTAATCTTTTTGATAAGCCCTCAATATCTATTTTATCCCCATTTTTCTCTACTATATCCATCATATTAATAGCAATAACTACAGGGATACCAAGCTCTGTAAGCTGAGTTGTAAGATATAAATTTCTTTCAAGATTTGTACCATCTACAATATTTAAAATTGCATCTGGTTTTTCTTCTAACAAATAATTTCTTGCAACAACCTCTTCAAGTGTATATGGTGACAATGAATAAATACCTGGTAGGTCTGTAATTATAACATCATCGTGTTTTTTCAGCTTACCCTCTTTTTTCTCAACTGTTACACCAGGCCAGTTACCAACAAACTGGTTTGAACCTGTAAGAGCATTAAACAGAGTGGTTTTACCACAGTTAGGGTTACCTGCTAACGCAATTTTTAATTCCATACGATATTTCCCTCTCTTTTCAATTAGCCAAAGCTAACTCATTCTTCAAAAATTCCAGAGATTTCTTTATCTGTTCAGAAACCCCTGTAAAAATATTTAATATAATTACTCAATAATTACTCAATTTCAATCATTTCAGCATCAGCCTTACGCAGTGAAAGCTCGTAGCCTCTTACTGTTACCTCCATAGGGTCACCAAGTGGTGCAACCTTGCGTATATAAACCTCAACGCCCTTAGTAATACCCATATCCATAATTCTTCTTCTAATAGCACCCTCACCATGAAGCTTAACAACCTTTACAGTATCGCCAATCTTAGCCCGTTTTAATGTATTCACATCTATATCCTCCTAAATAATTAAGTTTTTACTCTTAATAATTCAAATAAAATATATTTCAAACAAATCAAGTTAGGAGTTACTAACTCTGTTATAATAATACCTTTTCTTCCTTAATTTGTCAATTAAAAAAGTAAGAATAGTTATATAT
>JAXJQK010000299.1:0-5938 GCA_036311185.1 Acutalibacteraceae bacterium
CTATTGTACAAAGCTAAAAACTGGTAAGTGTGGCGTTTGTTCAAAGGTTTGTACAGCAGGTGCTATTGATTATACACAGAAGGACGAGTTCATTCAGGAGCAGTACGGTGCTATCGTAGTTGCAACAGGCTTTAATCCAATCAGTATGGATAAGTTTGATGAATTCGCATATAACCAGTCAAAGGATGTTATCACATCACTTGAGTTCGAGCGTTTAACAAATGCAGCTGGTCCTACAGCTGGTAAGCTACTACGTCCATCAGACGGTAAGCACCCACATACAATCGTATTTGTACAGTGCGTAGGCTCTCGTTGTGACGCTTGTGCTGAAAAGGGTAAGGAGTATTGCTCAAAGATTTGCTGTATGTACACTGCAAAGCACGCAATGCTTACAAGAGATAAGTATCCTGATACAGATGTTTATGTATTCTATATAGATGTAAGAACACCTGGTAAGAACTTTGATGAGTTCTACCGTCGTGCAGTTGAGGACTTTGGTGTTCATTATATTAAGGGTATGGTTGGTAAGGTTTCACCAGAGGGTGATAAGCTAAAGGTTCAGGCTTCTGACCTACTTGCTAACAAACAGCTACATATTGATGCTGACCTAGTTGTTCTTGCTGCTGCTATTGAGCCAGACAAGTCAGCACGTCCACTTGCTACAATGCTTACAGCAAGTATGGATACAAATGACTTCTTTACAGAGGCTCATCCAAAGCTAAGACCTGTAGAAAGCCCAACAGCAGGTGTATTCCTATCTGGTGCTTGTCAGGGTCCTAAGGATATTCCTGAAACAGTATCTCAGGCTAGTGCAGCTGCTTCTAAGGTAATAGGCTTGCTAGTTAAGGATAAGCTAACAAGTAACCCTTGCGTTGCACATTCTAATGAGCTTATGTGTAACGGTTGCTCAACTTGTGAAAGAGTATGCCCATATGGTGCAATTACTTATGAAAATAAAGAATTCCGTATGCCAGACAGAACAACAGCAATTCGTAGAGTTGCAAAGGTTAATCCAGCTGTTTGTCAGGGTTGCGGTGCTTGTACAGTTGCTTGTCCATCAGGTGCTATGGATCTGAATGGCTTTGCTACTGAACAGATTATTGCGGAGGTGGATGCAATATGCAAGTAAACGAATATAAACCTTTAATCGTAGCTTTCTGCTGTAACTGGTGTTCTTACGCAGGTGCAGACCTTGCAGGTAATAACAGACTAGCTTACCCTGCTGATGTAAAAATCATCAGAGTACCTTGTTCTTGCCGTGTAAACCCAATGTTTATCCTACGTGCTTTCCAGCGTGGTGCAGATGGCGTTATCATTTGTGGTTGTCACCCTGGCGACTGCCACTACACTTCCGGTAACTATTATACTCGCCGTAGAATGGCTCTTCTTTTCTCAATGCTTGACTATCTTGGCATTGAAAAGGAAAGAACTCGTGTAGAGTGGGTATCAGCAGCAGAGGGTGCTAAATTTGCTGCTACAATGAACGATTTCGCACAGACAGTTGCAAGTCTTGGTGAAAACAAGAGATTGGAGGACCTAAGATGCAAAAAGTAATGCGTGAAGTATTAGTTGAAAAGGCAATTTCACTTCTTGAAAACGGTACAGTTACTTCTGTACTTGGCTGGAAAAAGGGTGAATTTGATTACGATATTACTCCTGCTGTTTTTGCAACAGCTGAGGATATTACAGAAAGCTTTGTTTGGAATGATTTCTGTGGTGCCAATTTCTCTAAGTATCTAGTTGCTAAAACAAAAAAGAGCGAAGGAAAAATTCTTGTATTCCTAAAGCCTTGTGATACATATAGCTTTAATCAGCTTCTAACTGAGCACCGTTTCGACCGTGAAAAGGTTTACGCAGTTGGTATTCCTTGTGAGGGTATGGTTGATGTTGAAAAGGTAAAGGCAGTTTGCGAGGGTATTTCTGCTATTGAGTGTAAGGATGATACACTACTTGTACACAGCATTTACGAGGACGAGCCTGTTGTAGTAAATACAGCTGAGGTTATTGCTGAGCGTTGTGTAAACTGTAAGAGTAAAAAGCACGTTGCTTATGACGAGCTTATTGGTGAAGACGGCGATGTTATCGACTCTGCTCGTTTTGACGAGGTTGAAAAGCTAGAGAAGATGACAGCTGATGAGCGTTTTGCTTTCTGGCAGAACGAGCTTTCAAAGTGTATTCGTTGTAACGCTTGTCGTGATATCTGCCCTGCTTGTACTTGTGAGCAGTGTGTATTCGACAATCCTAAGTCACCTGTTGAAAACAAGGCTCCTGCTAATAGCTTTGAAGAAAAGATGTTCCACATCATTCGTGCTTTCCACGTAGCAGGTCGTTGTACAGACTGTGGTGAGTGTTCAAGAGTATGTCCTCAGAACATTCCACTACACCTATTAAACCGTAAATTTATTAAAGATATAGACAGCTTCTATGGTGAGTATCAGGCTGGTGCAGAGGTAGGCTCAAGAGCACCACTTGTTAACTACACAACAGAAGACCTAGAGCCTTCAGAGGTTTTCGAGAGGAGTGAGAACGATGCGTAAGTGTTCACTTGAGTCTTTAAATCTTGTATTTGCTGAAATTGCAAAAAATGCTACATTATATATGCCAGTAGATGATGCTAACGGCAAAGCTACTTACACAAAATGGGCAGACGGTATGCAGTGGAGCAACGCTCTTAATACTGTAAGAAGCCCTAAGGATTTCTTCTTCCCACAGATGGAAAACCTTGTAGAGTTCAAAACAGAGGGCAAGAACATTGAAATCATCGACACTCGTAACGAGTCAGAGGATTTCGTAGTATTTGGTGTTCGTGCTTGTGATGTTAAGAGCTTTGATGTTCTTGACAGAGTATTCCTAGTTGAGCCAATCGACAGCTACTATGCTTCACGTAGAGAGCACGGTATTATAATTTCAGTTGCTTGTACAAAGCCATCAGAAACCTGTTTCTGTCAGACCTTTGGTATTGATGCAACAAATCCAGCAGGTGATATTTCTGTATGGAAAACAGAAACAGAGATTTTCTGGCAGAGCAACACAGAAAAGGGCGAAGCACTACTAAAGAGCATTGAGGCTCTAACAGAGGAGTGCGATTCAGAGGCTGTTGACGCTCAAAAGGAAAAGACAGCTAAGATTATGAGCAAGCTACCACTAGCTAGCCTAACAGCAGACAAGTTTGGTGCTGGCAAAACTCAGGAGTTCTTTGATGCACCAGAGTGGAAAACACTTTCAGAGTCTTGCCTAGGCTGTGGTACCTGTACATTTGTATGTCCTACTTGTCAGTGCTATGATATTAAGGACTTTAATACAGGTAAGGGCGTTGTAAGATTCCGTTGCTGGGATTCTTGTATGTATTCAAACTTTACAAAGATGTCAGCTGGTCAGCCAAGACTTACACAGGTTGAGCGTTTCCGTCAGCGTTTTATGCACAAGCTTGTATATTACCCAGAGAATAACGACGGTATGTTTGGCTGTGTTGGTTGTGGTCGTTGTCTTGCAAAATGTCCTATTTCAATGAATATTGTAAAAGTAATGAAAACAGTTGGAGGTAACAAATAATGAATGAGCGTGTTGAAGCTTTAATACCAAAGCTTGGAGTTATTACAGATGTTCGCATTGATACTCCAGATATTAAAACATTCCGTGTTGTTACTCCAGACGGCGTAAAGCCTTTTGAGCACAGACCTGGTCAGTGTGCAATGCTTTCTATACCAGGTGTAGGTGAGGCTATGTTTTCTATTACTTCTTCACCAACAAACACAGAATTTATGGAATTCTCAATTAAAAAGTGTGGTTGCTTAACTGAGTGGCTACATCAGGCAGAGGTTGGTCAGCAGGTTACAATTCGTGGACCATACGGCTCACCATTCCCTGTAGATGATGAATTTGTAGGCAAAAATATGCTATTCATCGCAGGTGGTGTTGGTCTTGCTCCACTTCGTTCCGTTATCAACTACTGTCGTCACTATCGTGACCGTTACGGTAAAATTGATATCGTTTACGGTTCAAGAAGTAAAGATGACCTACTTGACTATAAAGAAATTATCGAGGAATGGACAAAAGACACTAATGTTGATGTTCACCTAACAATAGATAATCCACAAGAGGGCTGGGACGGCCATGTTGGCTTTGTACCTAACTATGTAAAGGAGCTTGGCTTTGATACAAATAAAACAGCTATTCTATGTGGCCCTCCTATAATGATTAAGTTTACATTAGACGGACTTTATTCTCTTGGCTTTAAGAAAGAGCAGATTTATACTACACTTGAAATGCGTATGAAGTGCGGTATTGGTAAGTGTGGCAGATGTAATGTAGGCTCAAAGTATATTTGCAAAGATGGTCCTGTATTCCGTTTTGATGAACTTGATGAGCTACCAGATGAGTATTGATACAAGGAGAGAATAACAATGGAAAATATGGTTAACATTTTTCTGTTCGGAAAGAAATATCAGGTTCCGGACAATCTAACAATTATGAATGCAATGGAATATGCAGGATATCAGCTAGTTCGTGGTTGCGGATGTCGTAACGGCTTCTGTGGTGCTTGTGCTACTATCTACCGTATTAAGGGTGACCGTGAGCTAAAGTCCTGCCTAGCTTGCCAGACAAAGGTTGAAGAGAATATGTACATTGCTACACTTCCTTACTTCCCACTTGTTAAGCAGGTTTATGATATGGATAAGGTAAGCCCAACAGATGCTATTATGATGCAGCTATATCCTGAGATTTATGCTTGTATCGGTTGTAACGCTTGTACAAAGAGCTGTACACAGGGCTTAAATGTAATGCAGTATATCGCTTATGCTCAGCGTGGCGATTTCGAGCAGTGTGCAGAGGAGTCATTTGACTGCGTAATGTGTGGTGTATGTTCTTCTCGTTGCCCAGCAGGTATTTCACATCCACAGGTTGCTATGCTTGCTAGAAGACTTAACGGTAAATATCTTGCTCCAAAGTGTGACCACCTTGACAACCGTGTTCAGGAGATTAAGGACGGTACATTTGTAGAGCTTATCGAGGCACTAATGCAGAAGCCAATCGATGAGATGAAAGAGCTTTATAATACTCGTGAAATAGAGAAGTAAGGAGGGCTACGAAATATGTATTCAGAGAAATTTCAAGAATCTATAAAGGCTGTTGAGGCTGCAAGAGAAAATAATATTGCTCTTGAGCCAGCTCGTATGACAGCACAGCAGAAGGAAGATTTGCTTGCTGCATATCACCCTGACTATAAAAAGGATGAGTTCGAGGAGCTAAAAATTGGTCCTAACAAGGGTCAGATGGTTCCAAAGGAGCTTGCAGAAATGCTACAGGCACACAGCAGAATTACTGCTGACAGCGTAGACCTATCAACACCTGATTATGATGTAGATGTTCTTATCATCGGTGCTGGTGGTGCTGGTACATCTGCTGCTATCGAGGCTCACGAGGCTGGTGCTGATGTAATGGTAGTTACAAAGCTTCGTATGGGTGACGCTAACACAATGATGGCAGAGGGTGGTATTCAGGCTGCTGATAAAGAGAACGACTCTCCTGCAATTCACTTTGTAGACGCTTTTGGTGGTGGTCACTTTGCTGCAAAGCGTGAGCTTCTTTCAAAGCTAGTTTGCGACGCTCCAGAGGCTATTCAGTGGTTAAGCAATCTAGGTGTTGAGTTCGATAAGGACGCTGACGGTACAATGATTACTACTCACGGTGGTGGTACATCAAGAAAGCGTATGCACGCTGCTAAAGACTATTCAGGTGCTGAAATTATGAGAACTCTTCGTGATGAGGTTCTTAACCGTCAGATTCCTGTAGTAGATTTCACATCAGCTATCGAGCTAATTCTTGATAAAGACGGCAACGCTGCAGGTGCTGTTCTTGTAAATATGGAAACAAAAGAGCTACTAGTTGCAAAGGCTAAAACAGTTATCATCGCTACAGGTGGTGCTGGACGTATGCA
>JAXJQK010000300.1:0-11105 GCA_036311185.1 Acutalibacteraceae bacterium
AGAAATATCTTCTAGCTCATTTTCTTCTTTGCTCTGCTTTGACTTTTTTGCCATTTGTTTTTCTAGATCCTTTGAATACTCATTAAAAAGCTGAGAATAGTCAGAGTCGAACTGTGAATCATACTGCTGAGCCTGAGTAGCTCTGTCAAGTATTTTTTCTGTTTCTTCATTTGTATCCATATCAAAATTGTCACCAAATTGAGATGCATATTTTTCAGCCTGTTCTCTTCTGGTTGCTTGCACATCATCTGATGGATAACCACATACAGGACAAAACCTCTCATTTGAATATTCGTTTCCACATTTACCACATATCATTTCTAATTAACCTCCTGTTAATTATTTTTTAGCTGTAATTTTCTTTTCTGTACCATTAAGCAAACGCTGAATATTGCTTTTATGTTTTATTATAACACATAATCCGATAAATAATGTAAACAAAGTTGAAATTATTACATAAAACATAGAATGAGCGTTTTCTGTACCTAATGAAATACGATAATCTACAAAATACAGAAATAGAAATGTTGCTATAGGATAAGAAAAAGCACATGATAAAGAGCTTAAAGAAATAATCTTTGAGCATACAAATACTATTCCAAAAATTCCTAACATAACAATAAAAATTCTCCAGTCTGCTACAGCCATTAATGCAGCTGTTGTTACTACACCCTTACCACCTTTAAAGCCGAAATAAACAGGGAACATATGTCCTGCTATACAACACAAGCCTGCAAGATATTTTCCATAAGCCACAAATTCTTCACCCTGAACACTGTTGCCTGAAACAATGGTAGAGAAGAGAAATCCACCTATCAATACAGCTATTATTGCCTTTAAAAAGTCGAACACTATAGTAAACACAGCGGGACCTTTACCTACTGAACGCAAAACATTTGTAAAGCCTGCGTTACCACTGCCCATTTCTCGTATATCCTTTTTCTTGTCTACAATTTTAGTAATAATAATTGCAAAATTTATACTTCCTAGCAGATAAGCAACAACAGCTGTTAAAATTATCTGCCACCAACCATTACCAAAAAAATTAATAAAGCTATTCATAGACCCTCCAAAAATTTTATTTATCTCCACGTTCACGAATTACAAAGCGAATAGGTGTACCCTCAAGACCAAAGGTATCTCTTATTCTATTTTCTAAATATCTCTGATACGAAAAATGGAAAAGCTGTGCTGAATTTACAAAGCATACAAATGTAGGTGGCTTTGTACTAGCCTGAGTCATATAGAAAATCTTCAGTCTTCTACCCTTATCGGTAGGTGGCTGAACTCTTGCAGTAGCTTGTGCAAGAACATCGTTAAGAGTGCCTGTTTTAATTCTCATTGAGTTTGAATTTGCAACAGCCTTAATCATTTCAAACAGCTTATCAAGTCTTTGACCTGTTTTTGCAGAAATAAATATCATAGGTGCATAAGACATAAACGCAAAATCCTTTTCAAGGTCTTTCTTGTAGGTATTCATTGTTGTGCCGTCTTTTTCTATTGCGTCCCACTTATTTACTGCGATAATACAAGCCTTACCTGCATCGTGTGCCAAGCCTGCTACCTTTGAGTCTTGCTCTGTAAAGCCCTCTGTAGCATCTATCATAATAACACATACATCACTGCGTTCTATCGCCATTTTTGCTCGAATAATACTATATTTTTCAATAGCATCATCTATTTTTTTCTTTTTACGCATACCAGCTGTGTCTGTAAATTTGAATGTACCAAACTCATTTTCAACTGTAGTATCAATAGAATCTCTTGTTGTACCTGCTATGTTAGATACTATACATCTTTCCTCACCTGTAATTCTGTTTATAAGTGAGCTTTTACCTACATTAGGCTTACCTATAACAGCTACACTTATAATTTCGCCGTCGTTATCCTCCCACGCACTGTCAGGAATATGCTCAAATACTGCCTCAAGCAAATCACCTGTACCATGACCATGTACAGAAGAAACCTGAATAGGATCACCCAAACCAAGGTTATAAAACTCGTAAAACTCTGGCTGAGGCTCACCAATTTTGTCGCATTTATTAACGCATAAAACGATAGGTCTGCCACTTTTCTGCAACATTGTAGCAACCTCCATATCAGTTGCTACTAAGCCACTTTTTAGGTCTGTTACAAGTATAATAACATCAGCTGCATCAATTGCAAGCTCTGCCTGTCTACGCATCTGCTTTAAAATAATATCGTCAGAATAAGGCTCTATACCACCTGTATCTATAATGTCTGCTGTTTTATCCAGCCATTCTACTTTACCAAAAATTCTGTCACGAGTTACGCCCGGAGTATCATCAACTATTGAAATTCTTTCTCCTACAAGCTTATTAAACAATGTAGACTTACCAACATTTGGTCTGCCCACAATAGCAATAACAGGTCGTGCCATAATATTTACCTCCTTTATTTTATGTATAAGTTTTAATGATTTATAAGCTAAATCCATATAAAATCTTCAACTTTATATGCTTCACCGTTTTCATCAAACCATATTCTATAATAGTAACGATTAGGAGAGTCCATCAAACCTGTACCGAAAACTCCATTATCCTTACCAGTATAATACCAAATTAATTCATCGCCATTAAATTCAGGTTCTCCGTATACTTTAATAATATTTTCTTTACTATTTCCTATTATCCACTTATCTACATATGGAAACTTAGTAGGAAACAAAAAATTATACACTAAGCATATAAATACGATTAACGAAGATACCGTAACCGTACCAATTACAATTTTTTTCTTTTTCTTAATAATACCATAAACAATCAAAATAATAGGAACAATTATTATTGCAAGAAAAAATAATATTATTAAAATAAAAATCAAATCAATTATAAACAAAATACTCCCCTATTAAATCTACTATAAATAATCGTTTAACTTATTATCTCCCTAAGCAATGTTTCACCATTATTAGCAACAGGTATAACAGGTAAATTTAGTTTTTCTCTTACCTCATCAATAGAAATATCATCTAAGAATATATCCCCTTCGTTTCTTAGCATAACCTGAGGAATAAGTAGCTTATCACCTAAATCTCTACCCTCAAGCTGTTTTAGTAAATCCTGACCTGTTACCAAGCCAGACACATCAACACCACCGCCAAAGAAATCATTTTTTATTCCTACAACATTAATTTTAATATTTCCGAACTTATCCGTTATATTATTCATAAGTGTTTGCATAAACTCTGCAACACCTGTGCCACAGGCAATAGTTACATTTTTATTTATATCAGACACTTCTTCGTCCTCAAGTGCATATAAAAGCTCATCTCTTAATAAGGAAAGCAAGCCTACACCATTATCAAGCTGGTCAAAATCCTCATAATATTCAGCTTCAGGAATTTCTCTACCTGCCTTTAGGAAAAATTCATCAGATGCATAAACAATTCTGATACCATACTTTTTCTTGAATTTATCGCCGTAGCTTTCTATTAATTCAAGTGTTTGAGTAGCTGTTTCTTTTGTATATTCAACTAAAGGATATAACCCCTCACGATATGCAGTAAGTCCCACAGGAACAACTGCTATACACTCAACAGATGGATACAAAGCCTCTAAATCTGTAAGTGTACGCTCAAGCTCTTTACCGTCATTAATACCAGGGCAAGCTACAATCTGACAATTTATTTTTATACCTGCTTCTGCAAATTTAGGCAGAACACTAAGCACCTCTCCTGCAAAACGGTTATTCATCATCTTAACACGCAAATCAGGATTTGTAGTATGAACCGATACATTTATAGGGCTTATATGCATTTTAATAATTCTGTCTATTTCGTGCTGGGTAAGATTTGTAAGCGTTACATAGTTACCAAAAAGGAACGAAAGTCGTGAATCATCATCTTTAAAATACAAGCTTTTTCTCATACCCTTAGGAAGCTGGTCTATAAAACAAAATATGCACTTATTGCGACAGGAATGTTGCTTATCCATAAGGTAGGTTTCAAATTCAAGCCCAATTTCTTCATATTCACCCTTACGTATATGCACATTGCGAACATTACCAAAAACATCTTCAATTTCAAGCTCAACCTCTCGTGAAGTCTGATAAAATCTATAGTCAAGCACATCTACAATAGTATTACCGTTTATTGTAAGTAGTTTTTCGTTTGGCAATATACCGACTTTAAAAGCACGACTCTTTTCATTTACAGATGAAATTACAACAGCCATCGTCAACCTCCTTTAATAAATATACATTATACATATCAATTTATTATAACATAAAGATTTATCTTATTCTATATAAAAAGCGAAAAAAAGAGGAGGACTAAATATCCTCCTCTGAAAAATCAGTTAATTACTCTTCAACTGTTACAACCTGTCTGCCGTTGTAAACACCACAAGCCTTGCAAACTCTGTGAGGTGTTTTGTACTCGCCACAGTTAGGGCATCTTACTAGAGCCGGAGCGTCCATTTTCCAAACTGTTGATCTTCTCTTATTCTTTCTAGCGTGAGATGTCTTTCTCTTTGGTACTGCCATTTTTTAACCTCTCCTTGTTTTGTAATTATTAATCAATCTTCTTGTTCTAAAAGTTGTTTCAGAACCTCTAAGCGAGGGTCTGTGATGCTAGTGTCACAACCACAATCAACTTCATTGAGGTTTGCACCGCATTTTGGGCAAAGCCCTTTACAAGAATCACTGCATAAATGCTTTGAAGGTAGCTCCAATAAAATATCAGTAACTACAAGCTCATCAACATCTATTGTGTGATCAGGAGTTTCGATGTAATCGTCATTTTGGTCACCGCTTAGGGATGTAACAAGATAATGCTCAAATTGATAGCTTATACATTTAGTTACGTCGGCACCGCAACGATCGCAAGGCTTTTGGTAGTTAAAGCTAGTTGCCAGAGAAAGCTTAACTAACCCTGCTCGATTTTCTGCCTGTATATCAACCTCTACAGGTGATACAAACGGAGCATAGCCGTCTGTTTTTATATCAGCCATACTTAAAGAATGATTTCGATGCAGAGATGAACCCTCATTTACAAAAATACTTTTTAAATCAAGAATCACAAAAATGCACCTCTCTATTCCGTATGACAATACGGGCAGTTTCAAAACACTGTATAATATTATACTCATTTCAGAGTATTTTGTCAAGGGTAAAAACACCCTTTATGTCATTTTACGCAACACAACAATATACAATTTAATACCAATATTATTATGTATTTTTTACAACAAAAATAAATTTAAAAGCTAATATATTATTCTATTTCGTTTTTAGCATCAGTAGTATATTGATTGTCTGTGTACTCTCTATTCTGTCCCTGAGCAGTGTACTGGCTACCTGTATACTGTCTGTTCTGTCCTTGAGTTGTATATTGGCTACCTGTATATTCTCTATTCTGTCCTTGAGTTGTATATTGGCTACCTGTATATTCTCTATTCTGTCCTTGAGTTGTGTATTGGCTACCTGCATACTCTCTATTTTGCCCTTGAGTTGTATATTGGCTACCTGTGTACTCTCTGTTTTGACCCTGACCTACTGGTTGACTACCTGTATATTGTCTGTTTTGTCCTTGGGTAGTTTGCTGACCGTATTGGTTCTGTCCAAAGGTTTGAGCACTTGTACCTGTACTATTGTTAACGTTTGTAACGCCTGTATATGTCTTTTGTGTTCCTGCTGAATATGTTGTTTGATATCCTGTATTAGCATTAGAGGTATAATATGTAGGTTCAAACGCCTCTTTTCTTGCACCACTACGTCCCATTAATTCACTAAATTCTGGTAAAAACATAGCAAATCCCAAAAATCCTGCAACAACAAATGTCAAATACAAATACTTAGTTATATTAACCTGATTAGCTACATAGTACGGTATAAACATTTCTTCAGACTCTTTGAGTGTAAATCCCTCATCAACAAGAATTTCCAGCATCATATCTTTATCTTCTTTAGGCATCTTCTTTATCTTTCCTGTAAACTCAACCTCTTCATTTTCTGCAAGAGTTTCATCATAGGCAGCAAAAATAGCTATTTGGTCTTCATCATAGGTACTATACGCAATAATCTGATCGTTATCAAGCAGTAAAAAGTAAATTTCTGCACCATCTGTAGTATAAGCAAACGGACCATACCATTCATCTATTGTTCCTTGAACCATATTTCCTGTTTTTATGGTTTCAGGTGTTATTGAATGATAATCAATTATATTGGCATATTTTACTGTATCTACAATTCCCGTAACAAGACAAAATATAGATATAAGACATAAATTAAAGCCGAACATTTTTCTAGTTAAAAAAATCTCATTGTATTACCCCTCAACATTCACATTAAACTTTTCTGTATTTATAAAACTTATTAATTTATAAAGCTGTCATTGTTATATGGATTTTGCACGTTACTGTCTATATTGTTAAAATGATTATCAGACGGTATATTTTGACCAGCTTCTTGCTTATATAACTCTTGTTCCGAATTATAATTTTGATAATTAGAACTATTATAAGTCTGTGACTGAGTTGCTATATCAACTGATTGATAACCTGTATAATTACCATTGTTTTGTGGAAGCTGTGTTTTTTTATTTCCGACAAATCCTAACAGCTCTCTTAATTTAGGTAAACACCAATAAAAACCGTACGCTATACCACCAAATGCAATTACATAGAAAAACAGATAAACCCACCAAGGAGTATCAGCCACATAATAAGGAACCAAAACCTCTTTTGCTATTTCCTTTTCAAGCCCACTATCAATAAGCACATCTAAACATACTCTTTTTTGTGTTTCGTTCATTTCTACAAGCTTGTCGTGAACCTTTAACTCACTTTCATCAAAATTCTGCTGATTTCCACCATTTGCTGATAATATTTCTTTTTGTGTTTTATTATAAGTTACATATGTAAGCACCTGTCCATTATCAAGATATAGAAAATAATATTCTCTGTTATCCTCTGTTGTAACAGGACCATCCCACACATCTATAACACCATCAATGTACATTCCAGATTTAACAGTATCGGAAGTAACAGAATGGTAGTCAGGTAAATCACCGATAGAGCCTATTGTTTCTGAAATAGCATAAATTAATACAAATATCGATAAAACTATCATCAACAATCCGGCTGTTGTTCTTTTTACAATAATCATAATTTCCTCCTATTACATATATAACTATACTAACTTTTAAAATTATATTATTATTAACACATTTTAGCAATATTATCAAATCTAATTATAACAAAAGCTTTAAGCACCCTTAACGCAGGGTGCTTAAAGCTTGATGTGAATTATAAAGTTATAATCAAATTAATCAAAGAATTTTGAGTGAAGAGCAGAAACAGCTCTATCTGCGTCCTCTGCCTTAATAAGAACAGAAATCTTAATTTCACTTGTTGAAATCATCTGAATGTTGATGTTTGAATTATATAGAGCCTCAAACATTTTTGAAGCAAAGCCAGAGTGGCTCTCCATACCTGCACCAACGATAGATACCTTTGCAACATCCTCGTCAAAGATAACCTTTTCTGCCTTTAGAGTTGGCATAAATGCCTCGATTACACTCTTAGCATCCTCTAGCTTATCCTTAGCAGTTGTAAATGCGATATCCTTTGTACCATCACGACCTACTGACTGTAGGATAATGTCGATATTTACATCCTTTGCAGCTAACTTAGAGAACATCTTAAATGCAAGACCTGGCTCATCAGGTACGCCTACAACTGAAATTCTAGCTATATCTGTATCTTTAGCTACACCGCTTATTAACATTCTTTCCACTTTTGGTGCCTCCTTAACAATTGTTCCTGGTGCACAAGTATAACTTGGAAGCACCTCAAGTTCAAGATTATATTTTTTAGCAAGCTCAACACTTCTGTTGTGTAAAACCTGAGCTCCCAATGTTGCAAGCTCAAGCATTTCGTCATAAGAAATCTCAGAAAGCTTCTGAGCATTCTCAATCTTTCTTGGGTCTGCTGTATAAACACCCTCAACATCTGTGTAAATCTGGCACAAATCAGCATTCAAAGCACAAGCAAGTGCAACTGCACTTGTATCTGAACCACCACGACCAAGTGTAGAAACATCTCCGTAGCTTGTAATACCTTGGAAACCTGCTACTACAACAATGTTGTTTCTGTCAAGCTCTCTCTTTAGTCTTTCAGAATCAATAGACTTGATTCTTGCATTTGTATGAGCAGAAGATGTTTTAAAACCTGCCTGCCAACCTAAAAGAGAAACAACAGGACAACCAATTCTTTCAATAGCCATTGCAAGCAAAGAAATTGAAATTTGTTCGCCGGCAGCTAAAAGCATATCTTTTTCTCTTTTTGAAGCGTTAGGATTTATTTCCATCTGCTTTTCAATCAGATCGTCTGTTGTGTCACCCTGTGCAGACACAACAACTACAACCTTATTGCCTTTTTTGTAAGTATCTGTTACTATACGTGCAACATTGTTTACACGTTCAGCATTTGCAACAGAACTACCACCGAATTTTTGTACTATAAGGCTCATATGTGTAGCTCCTTTTCACTAGAAATTGTATTTAACTTTGTTAAAAAAGCTAAATAACACCGTAAATAATTTTAATATGATAACACATAAAAGTCAATGTGTATTTTAACAAATTGTTAATAATCAGTCCAGTATAATTTTAGCACCTTCGCTGTCTGCACTAAGCACTGTGAATTTCCAACCTGTGCAACCCTTTTCTTCTAAAGAGTTAATTGCGTGATTTTCAAAATCTGCTGTGTGCTTATCATCTATAATAGCGATAATAGTAGGGCCTGCACCACTTATATAAGTACCATATGAACCAAGCTCATAACTTGTGCGAAATACTGTATCATAACCCTTAATAAGTGATTTTCTATATGGCTGATGTAATTGATCCTGAACAGCAACACGCAAATTTTCAAGCGAACCTGAAAATAACGCTGATGTCATAAGTGATGAACGAGAGAGGTTGAAAACAGCCTGCTCCTTTGTATATGTTTCTGGTAAAACACCTCTTGCATACTCTGTACTTAATTCAAAAGGTGGAATAAAAACACCAAATCTAATATTTTCAGCTACCGGCACACTAACACTATAAACCTTGCCTCCATCTATTGCTGAGGTAACAAGACCTCCCATTAAAGCTGGAGTTGTATTATCAGGATGACCCTCTATTTCAGATGCCAGATTTACTAAATCCTTTTTTGTAAGAGGATTACCTAAAAATCTATTGGCACCCACCAAGCCTGCAACAATACAAGCCGAACTACTGCCTAAGCCTCTTGTCATTGGAATGTTATTTTCCTGAATTATTGTTAACCCTGGAAATTGCTTACCACACACCTTGTACAAATGCTCAGCAGACCAATAGATAAGGTTGCTTTTATCGGTAGGCACCTTAATATCATCCTTTGATGTTATTAAGGTTTCATCAGAAACCTCCATCCACACCTGATTATACATCGTAAGTGCAATGCCCAGGCTATCAAAGCCTGAGCCTAGGTTTGCACTTGTAGCAGGTATCTGAATTCTAATCATTAAAGATCACCTATTCTGATTGTGTTAATTACCTCTATACCGTTTTCAGTAAGCTGTGATATCTTGTCATTAAATTCTTTTACTGTCATTGCTGATGTTGTAAATGCAATCTCACTATCAGGTGCGTTATTACGCTGTAGCTTTGAAACCTCTCCGAATACAGCCTTTACAACCTTAATATCTCCAATTGCTCTTACATACATAGCAGAAACACTCTGCTCATATGGCATAACATTGCTACCATCGCAATCATCCCAGAACAAGTACTTTCTTGCTGAAATATGCTTAACGCAGTCTACAATATCAGCAACTACAGCACTTGCTGTAGGTAGCTTACCTGCACCCTTACCATAGAATACAACATCACCTGTTGCGTCACCCTTTACAAGGATACCATTAAATACATCGTCAATGCTTGAAAGCTGGCTGTCGTTGCTGATAAGCATTGGTGCAACAAAAATATCAAGTAAACCACTTTCTGTTTTCTTTACATCACCAATTAGCTTGATAACTCCACCCCAACGCTCTGCATACTCTACGTCTTCAAGTGAAATATTTGTGATACCCTCTGTATGTATATTATCAGGGTAAACGTGCTTACCATAAGCAAGTGAAGCAAGAATACAAATTTTTCTGCAAGCATCGTGTCCGTCAACGTCAGCTGATGGGTCACGCTCTGCATAGCCTAACTGCTGAGCAAGAGCAAGAGCATCTTTGAATGACATAGACTCTGTAATCATTTTTGTAAGAATAAAGTTTGTAGTACCGTTAAGGATACCTGCAATCTCGTCTACCTCGTTAGCAACCAGACAGTTGTTAAGAGGACGGATAATTGGAATACCGCCACCAACGCTTGCCTCAAATAAGAAGTTAACATTGTGCTCCTTAGCAATGGCTAAAAGCTCTGCACCCTTTTTAGCAACAAGCTCTTTGTTTGATGTAACTACACTTTTGCCAGCCTCAAGACAACGCTTTACGAAATCGAAAGCAGGGTTTACACCACCCATAACCTCGGCTACTACTTTAACTTCGTCATCATTTACAATATCATTAAAATCCTTTGTGAATTTGTCTGCGTATGGCAATTCAGGAAATTCTCTTAAATCAAGAATATACTTAATATTAATTTCCTTATAAACCTTTTTCTTTAGACTTTCGTTATGTGTAAGTAGAATTTCAGCAACACCTGAACCTACAACACCGTGTCCCATAATTGCAACTTGTACCATTTTGCACCTCTCAAGATATAATTATATTTTTAAAATCATTAAAATTAATTTTACTAATTTAGTTATGCTACTACAGGTTCTTCTACAGTTGTATCTCCACTTGATGCAGAGTCATCTCCTGTAACAACATCACTACTACCTGTGTCATCTACTGTAGTATCATCGTAGTCTACACTATCATCTACAACATAGTCATCACCACTGCTGTCATCTTCAGTGTAGTCATCAGAATAATCATCAGAGTAGTCATCGCTGTAGTCGTAGTCATCACTTGTATCATCACTGTAATCTTCTGAAGAATCATCTTCATCCTCATCTTCTTCATCT
Source organism: Acutalibacteraceae bacterium (assembly GCA_036311185.1). Taxonomy (GTDB): domain Bacteria; phylum Bacillota; class Clostridia; order Oscillospirales; family Acutalibacteraceae; genus CAG-964. The sequence goes on from JAXJQK010000300.1 coordinate 11,070, forward strand.
TCATCATCGTATGAATCAAGGTAATCTGAATAATCG
>JAXJQK010000301.1:0-11058 GCA_036311185.1 Acutalibacteraceae bacterium
ATATATTTATGTTCAAAAACATAATCCACCTCTTCAATTTCCATATCAAAGCAAACTACACACAGATTTTTTATCTGTTGCAGATACTTTTCATCAGGTGAAAAAAATCTCATTTAACCAACCCTTTTACTCTTTACAGAAAACAAATTTCTCTAACAATATTTCAGGCTTATAAGATAGCTTTGCCTTTCTCAAGCCCTCAATTCCCATATCCTCTTCACGATTAATATATTTATAATCCGTTAAGGTAGCTGAAAACAGCCTATTTATAGCTGTATATGCCCCGTTTATACCACTTATCGCCTTTTCAAAATGAACCACATAGCAATCATCGCTTACTGCTTCGCCCATTGTCATAGCCACAGGCTCCCCATCAACTCTTAAAAGCATACCACTAAAACCAAGCTCGTCAAAATATTTAAAGGCTGTTCGTATTGCACAGCACTCGCTTATATGCCCCGAACCATTATGACCGCCACGCTCCATACACCAGCTGTCGTTTACCTTTAATGCATCTTTAAAATTATGCTCACCTAATGGCTCTGTTGTATAGCTGTAGCTTCTTTCAAAATTTGAAAAATGAGTTCGTTTACTATGGTATTTTCTACCCTTGAGGTAAGCAAGCTTTTCTGACAAATAAATATATTCTGCATTATCACGCATAGATATTTCTTTAAAACCATCTGTCAATATATTACGTAGATTTTCAGCCTGTTCATTACCCGAGGCACTTATACTATATTTAAGATTTTTTTCCTTTGCATAGGCTATCATAAAATCAATAGCCTCTTTAATATCACCGTCACCTATAGGGTAATCAAAATAAATATATCCTTCGTCAAAGGTATATGCAACCAAGTAGAAATCCTTAAACCTACATATTCTTGTTCCGTATTCGTCCTTCCAGATGTAGGTTGTTCCAAAAGGTGCATCACAATTCATTACATTTTTACTCTTTATAATTTCATTAACCCACAGCCTGTCATCAAGCTCTGGCTTCTTAAACAAATCCATTTTATACTTCCTTTATTCAAACAGCCTTATTATTTCAATGTATCTAGCACTAACTGTAAAACATCAGTATGTATATCCTCTATACTGCGTGGCTTGTTATCCTTTGAACACTCCACAATTTTCCAGCCTTGCTGTGATGATGCATATAAAGCTGATTTTCTACACTGCTTTAAAAATTCAAAATTACTTTCGTGTAGGTCCTTTTTGGTAGTATCACCATTATATCTCTGATTTAAAAGCTGTTGTGAAATTTCAATTGGCATATCTAAATATATTACAGCGTCTGGCTTTGGTAGCTGAAGCTGAGTATATTCGTAAAATTCAAGCCAGCTTAAAAAATCATTGCGTTCATCGTCCTCTAGCTTAGAAAGCTGATAAATAGCATTTGAGGTTGCGTATCTGTCAGCAAGAATTACTGTTCCAGACTCATAATCACTTTGCCAAAACTGCTTATAGCTTGCATATCTGTCTACAGCATAAAAAGATGATGCAGCATATGCATTTACATCGCTTGGATTGTTTCCAAGCTCACCATTTAAATACATCTTTACAAGTGCAGATGATGGATTATTATAATCAGGGAAGCTAACCTGCTTAACATTAATATTCATATTAGACAGGGCTTTTGTAAGCAATGCTGTTTGTGTACCCTTGCCACTACCATCTAAGCCTTCAATTACAATTAATTTTCCGTTATTCATAGGTTTACCTCATCTATTAGTATTACCATTAAGCTCTTCAAAAAAAGCTCTTACTTCTTTTACCTTTCCACAGGTCATTTTACCCTCTGGGCAAGCACCACGCAAGCAACGAGGCCCTGCACCCATAAACAGTGACGGAGCAACCTCTCTGCACAATTTAAGCATTTCAATGGCAACATCTCTTATCTCCCACTGTGCTCTGTTACAGCACCTATGATCAAAAAAGTTATGCAAAGACCTTACATTCATACTTACAACAATTGATGTTGTACAGGCATTAGGCAAAATAAACCTTGCATCTTCATTAGCCTTTTTAATAAAGATTGAGCACTGTGCCTTGTTTATCTCTTTATACTGTTCGATAATCTCTTGATTTGTACCCTCTAGTAGCTTTCCGTCCTCACACTCTTTAATGCTGTTACAAACCAAAGTATCACGCACTATTGAATATGCTTTGCTTTGTGCCTGTATAGCCTTGTTATACTCTTCAAGTGCCTCAGGACAGCTTGCTATTGACGGAGGTGTTACAAAATCAAATTTATTACCGTCTACATAACGCTGTGACTGCTGACTGTAAGAGGCTATTCTATGCCTTACCAACTGATGTGAACAAGCTCTTGATATACCGTCAATACCAAAGGTAAAGCTTATGTGCTCCATAGGGCTTTCGTGCCCCAACGATGAAAGCATTTCGACAAAAGAACGGCTTTTTTCTTCATCTAAGCCATCAAGTATATTATCAATTTTAGACGGTGAATAGCACAGCTTTGCAGCAGCTGCAACAACCTGCTCTGGATTAGGTGTATGTGCTATCAATTTTACTGTAACCGACATTTTCATTTCCTCCTACATAAAATTTGCACAAAGTACAATTTATGTTACAAAACATTATATATTTTAATTTTACCATAAAGTCAAAATCATAACAATAAAAAGCAAAAAAATTTATATAGGTATAATTTAATTATCATCTATTCTGATTACCAAAATTTCTTCACACAAATTCAGTATACTTAAAACAAGTATACTGGCAACATTATATCATATAACAATCTTAAAATATACTTAAATTAAGATTGTGGTGGTGATCGCTTTGCGAAATAAAAACAACAAGCATTTAGGAATTGAGGTAGAACCCGAATTACACGGAAAATTGCGTTATATTGCTAAATATGAGGGACGTTCTGCCAACGGACAAATTATTTATTTAATACGTCAATGCATTAAAGCCTTTGAAGAAGAAAACGGTGAAATTCAGCTTGATGCAAATGAAGAAAAAACGATCTAAAAAACACTCCATAAAGCACTATGCTCTATGGAGTGTTTACATTGTAGGAGTCTTTCTCCTTTTTATTCTTAATATAAATTATTCAGAAAAGCCTGACTCTACAAGCTTAACTAAACCGTCAACAGCAGCAACCTCGTCACTACCATCTGCAAGAATCTTAATTGTTGTACCACCAACAATGCCAAGTGAAAGTACGCCAAGTAAGCTTTTAGCGTTTACTCTTCTCTCATCCTTTTCAACCCAGATTGTAGCTTTAAACTCATTAGCCTTCTGAATAAAGAATGTTGCAGGACGAGCATGAAGACCCACCTGATTTTGAACCTCTACTTCTTTTACATACATAATAAATCCCTCGCACTCAATATAATTTTCACAATGGTAAATAATTGTTATTGATATTATAGCACAATAGAAAAAACCGTCAAGAAAATAATGACAATTTTAGATTTAATGTCATCATTTTTTGAATATCTATATTATTTTTTGTTTATTTTAACAATTGACTTTGTGTTAATTTATCCCTTTTTTCTTTTGCTGTTATTGAAAAAACTGTAAATTTTTACCAAACAATGATTATTTTTCCAGATTATTCTACAACATAGCCCTCACATAGCTTTATTTTTCACTTTACAGTGTGTATTATGCATTATTATAGTTAATTTTCCATTATGCCTCAATATTCCAAAGCATTGTTTTTATTGCAAAGAATAACTTCATATGATAAAATTAGGCTACCAATAATTAAGGATGTTGATAATATGGAACAATTTTTAGAGATAGGTAAAATAGTAGGAACACACGCACTCAAGGGCGAGCTAAGAGTTGAGCCTTGGTGTGACTCTCCACAATTTTTATGTAAATTCAAAGAGTTATATTTAGCTAAGGGTGCTACTAAGCTAAGTGTAAAATCACGCCCACATAAAAACATTGCCATTGTAAAGGTAAAGGGCATTGATACAATTGAAGAGGCTGACAAGCTAAAGGGTAAAATTCTGTATATGAACAGAAGTGATGCAAAGCTTGACGAGGGCGAATATTTTATTCAGGATCTTATGGGAATGGAAGTACTTGATGTAGACACCAACAAAAAGTATGGTACACTTACTGAGGTTTTCAAAACAGGTGCAAATGATGTTTATCAGGTAACTGACGAAAACAAAAATAACTATCTGATTCCTGTTATAGATGAGGTAGTAATTTCTGTAAATCTTGAGGAAAACAAGGTGCTTATAAGACCATTAAAGGGGATTTTTGATGATGAGGATTGATATTATCACCCTATTCCCCGAAATGTGCAGTGCTGTACTTGGTGAAAGCATAATTGGCAGAGCTGTTAAAAGTGGAGCTGTTGAAATTGTATACCACCAGCTACGTGACTATGCCTATGATAAGCACAAAAGAGTAGACGACACCCCCTATGGTGGAGGTATGGGAATGGTTATGAAAACCGAGCCTATAGCACTCTGCTTTGAAGATATATGCAAACAGCTTGGTAAAAAGCCACATTTCATCTATATGTCACCTATAGGCACAGTTTTAAAGCAGGAAAAGGTCAAGAAAATGGCAATGGAATACGAGAATATCTGTATTCTGTGTGGTCATTACGAGGGTGTTGACCAAAGAGTGCTGGATCTGCTTGTTGACGAAGAAATATCTATAGGCGATTATGTTCTTACTGGTGGTGAGCTACCTGCTATGGTGCTTACAGATTCTATATGCAGAATGTTGCCTGGGGTGCTATCTAATGACGAATGTTTTACAGAAGAAAGTCATTATAATGGACTTCTTGAGTATCCTCAATACACAAAACCCGCTGTATGGCGAGATATGGAAGTGCCTGATGTTTTACTTTCAGGACACCACGCAAACGTTGACAAATGGCGACACAAGCAATCTCTTATAAGAACTAAAGAGCTAAGACCCGATATGTATGAAAACTATGAGCTTACACCACAGGATAAAAAGCTTTTAGACGAATAAAACTAAAGAAATAACACTAGTACTAAGCACCGATTAAAACCAGAAAAAGTTTTAATCGGTGCTTACTTTTTAACCGCAACACAAAAATCCCACCTGAACAAATACAGGTGGGATTAATTATGTTGCAAAATAATTTATTTGAACACTACAAAATTATCTTGAATCTCTTAGGTCTGCAGGAAGAGAAATATTCTTCTCTGTCTCCTTATCAAAGATGTGTAGCTTGCTTAGGTCGAATGCAATCTTAATTGTATCGCCAGGCTTAGCCTTTGAAGTAGGAGCAACTCTTGCTGTAACAGAAGCTGAACCAACTGTTAGATATAGATAAATTTCAGCACCCATAAGCTCAGTAACTTCTACCTTAGCTTCCATAGCGTTAGCATATCTCTGAATGCTCTCCATATCGTCGTATACGTTCTCTGGACGAATACCCATTACTACTTCTCTACCAACATACTTAGAAAGCTCAGCTGACTTAGACGCTGGAACAGCAAGTGTAATGCCATCGAATGATAGTGTGTAAGTAGAATCCTGCTTACCTACTGTAGCATTGATGAAGTTCATCTGTGGAGAACCGATAAATCCAGCAACGAACTCGTTGCATGGGTAATCATAAAGATGCTGAGGTGTGTTAACCTGCTGTACAATACCGTCCTTCATAACAACGATTCTTGTACCCATTGTCATAGCCTCTGTCTGGTCGTGTGTTACGTAGATGAATGTTGTACCTAGTCTTAGGTGTAGCTTAGAAATCTCTGTTCTCATCTGAGCACGAAGCTTTGCATCAAGGTTTGAAAGTGGCTCGTCAAGCAAGAATACCTTAGGATCACGTACGATAGCTCTACCTAAAGCAACACGCTGTCTCTGACCACCAGAAAGAGCCTTTGGCTTACGATCAAGAAGATGATCAATGTCAAGAATTCTAGCAGCTTCTTCAACTCTTCTACGAATTTCCTCTTTTGGAGTCTTTCTTAGCTTTAGACCAAATGCCATATTGTCATATACAGACATATGTGGATATAGAGCATAGTTCTGGAATACCATTGCGATATCTCTATCCTTAGGTGCTACATCGTTAGCAACCATATCACCAATTGTAAGAGTACCCTTACTTATATCTTCCAAACCTGCAATCATTCTTAGTGTTGTAGATTTACCACAACCTGATGGACCTACAAGAATGATAAACTCCTTGTCTTCAATTTCAAGATTAACATCCGATACAGCTTCAACGCCGCCATCGTAAATTTTGTAAATGTGTTCAAGCTTTACACTAGCCATTTCACGTACCTCCTAGATCTCCTTACAAGTAACAGTAAGGTGTATTGTTTCGTATAATAATATATCACACTTTCAGAAAAGTTGCTAGTAAATTTTTTACTAAATATTCTTTAAGAGTTTTTACGAATACAACACTATGCGAAAATTTCTTTTTATTTTTAGTGCATTTCGTCAATGAATATGTTGTTTATATCTAAAACATCAAGTTTTTTAATCTCACCTTTGTTTAATTCGTAGTCTAAAAATAATTTTCCAATACTTACTCTTTTTAGATACAAAACACGTTTTCCTCTTACTAAAAGCATTTTTTTAACCTGATGAAACATACCCTCACAAATTTTCACCTCTACAGTATACTTTTCAGACGAGCTTATATCTCTCAAATATGCTTTTTGACATTTCGTGCCATCCTTAAATATTATACCCTCTTCAAAGGCTTTTATATCATCCTCATCTATAGGTAAATCTATAACTGCGTTATATGTCTTGTACACCTTTTTACTTGGAGATGTTACTCTGTGTGCGAAATCACCGTCATTTGTTATTATCAATAAGCCCTCAGTATCCTTATCAAGTCTACCTACCGGAAATAATCCTTTTCTCTTATATTCTGGCGGAATAATATCAATTACGGTTTTTTCACGTTTATCCTCAGTTGCACACACAACACCGGCAGGCTTGTTCATCATAAGATAAATATTTTTTTCAAAAAACACATCATTACCATCTAGTGTTACAAGGTCATTATCTGTATTGATTTTACGATTGTAAGATTTTTCTAAAATTCCGTTTACAGTTACCCTGCCTCGTAATATAGCCTTTTTTATTTCACTTCGACTTAACACACCTTGCTGTGCAAGCAGTTTATCTAATCTTTCTAAACTCATTTTTACCTCTATTTTAAAGTATTATCAACAAGCGATGTCATAGTACCGTCTAAGGCAGTGGTACATAAATCTCCTGCTATCACCTTATTTTCACAAACAATTACATTACACTTTATATCATTACTTGTACTGTTTGTAACATAGTATGTATATCTGATTGCTTCTTTACCCTTATAATTGCTTAAATCAAGCCCCTGACTTTGTTGCAGAGCATTATAATTTTCATACACCTGATTAAACTCGCTTGGTATAATAATTTTTACAGCCTGTTCTGTAGCCTTGTCTATTTCTATATCAAATTGATTCAGAAAATCTTCTACCAAAAATTCACCCTCTATAACAGTACTGTATTTCCCAACAGCTTCACAATATGCTGTTGTTGACTTTGAAACTGATGTAAGCCTTAACACCAACAACAAAAGCATAAATACTATAACAAGCATGGCAGCAACAGAGCTTTTTGAAATCCTTTTAATTATGTACATAATACAACCTCCTGAATTTTTTCTTCAAGAAATGTATATGACACAGCAAATGCAAATATACTTTTATATTATCATTATAGAGCTTCTTCTAATCTCGCCTTAGCCTTAGACATAAATTTTTCAGTTTTTACAGAAAATCTCTGGTGAGTACCCTTTGCTATAAGCCCTGCGTTATCATAAGCCTCTACTATAAATTCAAAGCGTCTACCGTCACTCTCCGTAAGAGTTGCAACAGCATACACCTGTGCACCCTCTGCTGTAGCTGCTAAATGCTCGATAGAAATTTTTGTGCCAACAGTAGTGCAATCATCTGAAACAAGCTCTTGTGCAAGCTTACAAGCAGCATTTTCCATAAGTGCTACCACCATAGGCGTAGAAAAAACATCAGCAGAGCCACTACCAACACTACTAGCAAGCTTATCCTTAGTAACTACCCCTGTAACCTTGACGCTTTTTTGAATATCATTTCCCATAAAAACACAACCTTTACTATATTTTTCATAAAGTGTATAATAAAATAATTATAACACACCTAAAACCCAACAACAAGATTAAGGACGATAATTAATGAACATAACACCATTTGAAAAAAACAAAAGGATTTGTATGCTGGACGAATTAAGAGGTGTAGCCATAATCGCAATGATAATATACCATACACTCTATTCAATGGCGTTTGTTTTTAAACTTGATTTCAGCTACAACCTTTTGTTGCAAGCTCATAAGTTTCAGCCACTTATCCCTATATTATTTATAACCCTTTGCGGGATATCCTGTTCATTCAGCAAAAGCAATCTCAAACGTGGTTCAATAGTTTTTGCTATAGCTATAGCCATAACAATCGTTACAGCAATTTTTATGCCCTCAGCTACAATTATTTTCGGAATACTTCATTTTTTGGGAATAGCATTGATTTTATATTCCTTAGCTCAAAAATTCATTGATAAAGTTCCTGTAAACATTGGTATTGTACTATTTCTTGTTCTGTTTATCTTAGCCTATAATATACCAAGAGGCTATATTGGATTTAAGCCACTCATTTATTTTGAACTACCAACACAGCTTTATAGATTTTATCCATTATTTATATTTGGATTTCCAACACCTGATTTCATCTCAGGAGACTACTTTCCTTTAATACCAAATATATTTCTGCTTCTCTTTGGAGTTTATATAGGTAAACTCATAAAAGAAAAGGGTGTACCAAGCTTTATGTATAAAAAGCTCTGCCCCCCACTTGATTTTCTGGGTAGACATTCACTTGCAATATATGTTGTACATCAACCCATTATTATCGGGATATTGTATTTAGTTACATTGGTATTTGATATTTAATTATAATTTAAATTTATTTGATACCCACAGAGTACCACACCCGACTCTGTGGGTATCATCAATTATACTCAGTTGTTATTTTTAATTCGTGCTACTCCAGATTCTACTGCTGCTTGCACAACTGCCCTAGCTACTGCAACACTTAGCTTTTTATCGAGTACATCAGGTAGAATACGTTCCTCTGAAAGCTGTTGGTCGTTTATAAAATTAGCAATGGCATACGAAGCTGCAACATTCATATCGTTGTTTATCTCCTTTGCCTTGCAATCAAAAACACCTCTGAAAACTCCGGGGAATGCAAGCACATTGTTGATTTGATTTGGAAAATCAGAACGTCCTGTACCAACAATTCTGGCTCCTGCTTTTTTGGCTATATCAGGCATAATTTCAGGCACAGGATTAGCAAGTGCAAATACTACAGCATCTTTATTCATAGTTTTAACCATATCAGCTGTAAGAACATCAGCAACAGAAACACCTATAAACAAATCAGCACCCTTTATTGCAGTAGCTAAATCTCCTTTAACATTGCTTTTATTTGTAAGTCTGCACATCTCCTTTTTTGCCAGGTTGATGTGTGGACTGTTTTCGTCTAAAACCCCTTTTGTATCAAGCATAATAATATCCCCTATACCTAAATGCAATAAAAGCTTTGCAATTGCTATACCTGCTGAGCCAGCACCGTTTATTACAGCTCTTACATTTTTTATTTCTTTTTTAATAAATCTCATTGCGTTTATTACAGCAGCTGCTGTTACTATGGCTGTACCGTGCTGATCATCGTGAAATACCGGTATATCACAAAGCTCACGAAGTCTTTTTTCAATTTCAAAGCACCTTGGTGCAGAAATATCCTCAAGGTTTATACCGCCAAAGCTACCCGAAATAAGGTATATTGTTCTTACAATTTCATCAACATCCTTTGAGCGTATACAAATCGGAACAGCATCTACATCTGCAAAGGTTTTAAATAAAGCACATTTTCCCTCCATTACAGGCATACCAGCCTCAGCACCAATATCACCCAAGCCTAAAACAGCTGTACCATCTGATATAACAGCTACAAGGTTGCCACGTCTTGTAAGCTCAAATGATTTTTCATAGTCATTTTTAATAGCCATACAAGGCTCCGCAACACCCGGAGTATATGCAAGTGCAAGGTCGTAAGGTGTTTTTAACTGAGGAACTGCTTTTATTTCAATTTTACCTTTCCATTCAGAATGCTTCTGTAAAGCTTCTTCTCTTATATCCATTATAAAAATCCCTTTCAAATTCATATACGAATAGTTTCTCCCAACATTTTTTATTTATTATTTGATAAAAAACAAAACATTGACTATATTAAAATTTTTATTTATACTTATATCAGCAAATATAATCTCTATAAGGAGGAGATTGTTATGTTGATAGCTATATTGGCAGGTGCAGTGTGCATAATAATAACAATATTGCTTTTTGCTCCTATGTTTCGTCATGCGTTGTTGTTTAGACCTGTTGCATTATTCTTTTTGTTTGAAGGAATATGGATAATGTTTGATTATCTTGTGTCACAGCTATGGCCTGGAATTGAGGCTATGCAATGGGTGCATTATGCAGGAGTTATAATTTTTGGTGGTTACCTAATGATATGTCTTATCTATAGCAGACCTAAAAAAGAAAAAAGCAAACGTAAAAGCTCAAAAAGCAAACGCAGAACAAGAAGAACTGCAACGGAATAATTAGAGGTACTAATAATGAATTACTTGTATATTATCGTATTTTTTCTAAGTGGGATCTATCTTGTTTTTACGGCTATAAAGGAGTATCGCTTTTTACTTTTACCAGGCATATATTTTATATTTTTAGGTGCGTGGTGGCTTGCTGATATTCCTATACAAACAGAGCTACTTAGTGGAATATACGCTTGGATAATAAGAGCTATATCAGCAGTTGTTTTGCTTGCAACAGGAGCTATTTACTACTTTAAATATTACAAACAGAATAAACAATAATATAGTGTTTATATTTTTACTAAATAATTTATCATAAATAAAACTAAGCTATGTGTATTGTAGAAAAAATTAGATATTCAAAAAAATTTTGAAAAA
>JAXJQK010000302.1:0-2089 GCA_036311185.1 Acutalibacteraceae bacterium
TCTTCATTTAAATTGTTCTCTAAGAAAGCTATTAACATTCTTGGAGGAGCAACAACAGTATTATTAAGAGTATGTGCAAAATACTTACTGTCTTTACCCTTAACTCTTATCTTCAATCTTCTAGCCTGTGCATCACCAAGATTTGAACAGCTACCTACCTCAAAGTACTTCTTCTGACGAGGTGACCAAGCCTCTACATCAATAGACTTAACCTTTAAATCTGCAAGGTCACCAGAACAGCACTCAAGTGTTCTTACAGGAATATCTAGTGAACGGAATAGATCTACTGTATTCTGCCATAGCTTTTCAAACCACATTGGGCTTTCCTCTGGCTTACATACTACTATCATCTCTTGCTTTTCAAACTGATGGATTCTATATACACCACGCTCTTCAATACCGTGTGCACCCTTTTCTTTACGGAAGCAAGGTGAATAGCTTGTATAAGTATAAGGTAGGTCTTCTTCCTTATTCATTGTGTCAATAAACTTACCAATCATAGAATGTTCACTTGTACCGATAAGGTATAGATCCTCACCCTCTATCTTGTACATCATAGCATCCATTTCAGCAAAGCTCATAACACCTGTTACAACATTACTTCTTATCATATAAGGAGGTATGCAATAAGTAAAGCCTCTGTCTATCATAAAGTCACGAGCATAAGAGATAACAGCTGAGTGAAGTCTTGCAATATCTCCCATAAGATAATAAAAACCATTACCAGCAACACTTCTTGCACTGTCAAGGTCAATACCGTTGAACTTCTCCATAATATCTGTATGATATGGAATTTCAAATTCAGGTACAACAGGCTCGCCATACTTCTGAATCTCAACATTCTCTGAATCATCTTTACCTATTGGTACAGATGGATCAATAATATTAGGAATAACCATCATACGCTGTGTAATTTCTTCCTGTAGCTTAGACTCCTCTTCCTGTAGCTTTGCTAGTTTATCAGCCTGCTCTGTTACCTTTTTCTTAACCTCTTCTGCCTCTTCCTTTTTACCCTGTGCCATTAAAGCACCAATCTGCTTAGAAAACTTATTTCTATCTGCTCTTAATGAGTCAGCCTCTTGCTGTGCTGCTCTGCTCTTTTTATCAAGCTCTATAACCTCATCAACAAGCACAAGCTTACTATCCTGAAATTTCTTCTTTATATTTTCTTTAACAATGTCAGGATTTTCTCTTAAAAATTTAATATCTAACATATTTATTTTTCCTCTCTTTTAAATGTATATTATCAACAAATTCACATTGAATTTTTACCAAGTATTCTTGCCAGCTCAAATAAATCCTCTTTGCTGTAAAACTCTATTTCAAGCACACCCTTGTTTTTACTATCGCCGGTTACATTAACCTTTCTGCCAAGGTGTTCATTTAAAGAAAGCTCAACCTCGTCATAATAAGACAATCTTTTCTCTTTTTTCTCTGGCTTGTCTTCTTTATCTTTGTTTTCAAACTCAAGGTTTGACTTCTTAGCCATACGCTCTAATTCACGCACAGATATTTCTTCTTCTGTACATAGCTTTGCAGATTTTAACATATCGTTAGGATTTTTAAAGGCAAGCAATGTTCTGCCGTGTCCTGAGCTTATCTTGCCTGTATTTACAAGATAAAGAATTTCTTCAGGAAGATTTAATAGCCTTAAAGCATTTGCAACAGAAGGGCGTGATTTACCAACTGTTTTAGATACCTGATCCTGAGAAAATCCGTACTCGTCCATAAGCTGTTTATAGCCCATAGCTTCTTCAACAGGCGACAAATCCTCTCTTTGAAGATTCTCAATAAGAGCCAGTTCCATAGTTTCGCTATCGGTAAGCTCTCTAATTACTACAGGAACCTCTGTTAAACCAGCCATACGACTTGCTCTCCAGCGTCGCTCACCAGCTACTATCTGATATCCACCGTCTGCAATCGGTCTTACCAATAAAGGCTGTAAAACACCGTGCTGTGCTATCGAGTCAGCAAGCTCAGCCAACGCATTTTCATCAAATTCTTTTCTTGGCTGTGATTTGTTCGGTTCAATTTCTGAAATTTTAAGCGTAATGGCACTGTTGCTTTCTTCAGGCTCATTATCAATAAA
>JAXJQK010000303.1:0-5226 GCA_036311185.1 Acutalibacteraceae bacterium
ATGCTAATGAGAATAAAAAGAATAATATCAAGTGCAATGAAAGACAGGAATTTCTTGGAGATGCTGTTTTAAGTATAGTTGTATCTGATTATATATATAAGAATTGTCCAAATCTGCCAGAGGGTGACCTTACAAAGCTAAGAGCATCACTGGTTTGTGAAAAGTCACTTGCAGGCTATGCACGTTCAATACAGCTTGGTAAGTATTTGCTACTAAGTAAAGGCGAGCGACGCTCAAACGGTAATGACAGACCCTCAATTTTAGCAGATGCATTTGAGTCAGTAATAGCCGCAATCTACCTTGATGGTGGTATGGAAGAAGCAAGAAAGTTTGTTTTAAGATTTGTTATTCCTGACATAAAAAGTGCAAAAACAATTAGATTTAAGGATTATAAAACTTCATTACAGGAAATTATTCAAAAAAATCCTGAGGAAAGGCTTGAATATGTACTTGTAGCAGAAAGTGGTCCAGACCATAACAAGCATTTTGTTGTAGAGGTTCACCTTAACAGTAATGTAATAGGCAAGGGTGGAGGCAAAAGCAAGAAAGAGGCTGAACAGCAAGCAGCCAGAGAAGCAATGAGGTTGATGGGATATTGAAACACTCAAATGTAGCAATTTTTGTTCCTCATAATGGTTGCCCGAATTGTTGTTCATTCTGCAATCAAGTAAAAATCACAGGTCAGCAAAAGCAACCAACAGCACAGGATGTTATAAATGCTGTACAGGTTGCTATGCAAAGTAGGGGTTACAACCCCCAAATCTCAGAAATAGCATTTTTCGGTGGTAGCTTTACAGCTATCGAGCGTAGCTATATGCTAGAGCTTTTATCAACTGCTTCTACATATGTAAAAGATAATAAATTTATAGGAATAAGAATTTCCACACGACCTGATTTTATAAACGATGAAATACTTACAATTTTAAAAGAATATGGTGTTACGTCAATAGAATTAGGTGCACAAAGTATGTGTGATGATGTTCTAAATGCTAATTATAGAGGACATACTGCACAGCAGGTCGTAGATTCTTCACAGTTTATAAAAAAATATGGCTTTAATCTTGGTTTACAGATGATGACAGGCTTATATCAAAGCACACCTCAAAAGGATATATATACAGCTGAGCAGATTATAAGCCTTAAACCTGCTACTGTGCGTATATATCCTACAATTATTATGAAAAATACATTGCTTGCCGATTATTACCAAAGTGGAAAATATCAAACATATTCATTAGAAGAAACTGTACAGCTATGTGCAGAGCTTTTAACAATGTTTGATGAAAACAATATAAAAGTTATACGCCTAGGGCTACACAGTACAGACGAGCTTGCAAGCTCAATGGTAGCAGGTCCGTGGCATCCGTCACTTGGCGAGCTATGCTCATCAAGAATTTACAGAAATAAAATTGAAGCTTATATCAAAGAAAACAGTTTGCCAAAAGGCAGTTATTCTATATCAGTAAATAATAAAGAAATATCAAAAGTACTTGGTCAAAAACGTAGTAATATAGCATACTTCGGCAATCTTGGCTATAGCCTGAGTGTAGTGTCATCAGATATTACAAAGGGTAGCTTTAATGTAGAACCGACAGAATGATAGTAAAATAAGACTGAATAAATCTGTATCTTACAACAGCTGTTTATAAGTATTATAGGAGTTGAAATTGTGTTATTAAAATCACTGGAAATACAGGGGTTTAAAACCTTTCCCGATAAAACTAAATTAACCTTTGACAGAGGAATAACCTCTATAGTAGGGCCTAACGGTAGTGGAAAAAGTAATATAAGTGACGCTATTCGTTGGGTACTTGGTGAGCAGTCACCAAAGGCTATAAGATGCTCTAAAATGGAGGATGTTGTATTTAACGGTACAGATAACCGTAAAAAGCTTGGCTATGCAGAGGTAACGCTTACCTTTGAAAATAAAGACAGATCACTTGCGTTTGAGGGTGACGAGGTAGCTATAACACGACGCTATTATCGTTCAGGCGATAGTGATTATATGATAAATAAAGCTGCAGTAAGATTAAAGGATATTCACGAGCTTTTTATGGATACAGGCTTGGGTCGTGACGGCTATTCTATGATTGGTCAGGGTAAAATTGACAGTATAGTAGCCTCCAAAAGCGAAGAAAGACGAGAGATTTTTGAAGAAGCCGCAGGTATATCCCGTTACAGATACAGAAAGCTGGAGGCTGAACGTAAGCTAAAGGGTACAGAGGAAAATCTTGTGCGTTTGCGTGATATTCTTACCGAGCTTGATGACAGAGTAGGTCCACTTGAAATACAGGCTAAAAAGGCAGAGGCATTTTTAGAATATTCAAACGAGAAAAAAGAGCTTGAAATAGCCCTGTGGCTAAACACAATAAAGCAGTCAGCCTCTGTACTTCGTGAACAGGAAGAAAAGCTTGAAATAGCCAGAAGTCAGCACAGTGCGGCTGAACAGGCTTTAGACGAAATTCAAAAAGAAAGCGAAGAGCTGTTCCTGCAAAATAGTAAGCATACAGCCTTAATAGATGAAATAAGACGAGAAATATCATCTTATGACCAGCAAATAGCAGAGAAAAACTCAAGTATTTCAGTTGCTAAAAATAATATCATACATAACAATGAAAAATATTCAAAGAGTAAAGCAAGAGATAGATTCTCTTGTAACCTCTGCAAAAAATGCAGAAAATGAGATAAAAGAGAAAAAACAGAGAATAGAAGAATATAACAGCAGAATTTCACAGCTACAAAAATCATATTCCTCAACTGAAAATACACTTAATGAAATAAATTTAAGTGTAAGCAAAAATTCAGATTTACTTCAGGAGATTTCTCTAAATCTTACAAAGCTAACAGCCAAAGCGGCAGATATTAAGGTGTCTGCTATGACAAGTATGGCGTCAGTATCAGAGGCTAAAGAGCGTATAAATACACTAAATAAATCAAAAATAGTAAAAGAAAAACAGCTTGATGATTTATCAGTACAATGCAGAGATTACGAAAAAATGCTTGCTGACTCTACTCAAAGGGTAACATCATTAACTAACTCACTTTCAGGTAATCAGCTTAAATTAACAAAAAGACAAGAAAAGCGTGAGTCACTAAAAAATACAGCTGATAAGCTAAATCTTGACTATCAAGAGAGAGTACGCAGAGTGCGTATGCTTGAAGACCTAGAGAGAAATATGGAGGGCTTTTATAACAGCGTAAAAATTGTTATGAAAGAGGCACAAAGAGGTGCTTTACAGGGGATTCACGGTCCGGTGTCAAGAGTTATTGATGTACCTGCAAATTATACAGTAGCTATTGAAACAGCACTTGGTAATTCAATGCAACATATTGTTACATCTGACGAAGAAAGTGCAAAGTCTGCAATTAATTACTTAAAGCAGAGAGACGGCGGTAGAGCTACATTTTTACCACTGACAACAATAAAAGGTACTGTTCTTAATGAAAAAGGCTTAGAAAGCTGTCAAGGCTTTGTAGGTATAGCTTCACAGCTTTGTAGCTGTCAGCCACAGTATACTGCAATACTTAATTCATTGCTTGGAAGAATTGCAATTGCAGATACACTTAATAATGCAGTATCAATCGCTAAAAAATTCGGTTACAAATTCCGTATTGTTACACTTGATGGACAGGTTATAAATGCAGGTGGTTCTCTTACAGGTGGTTCACAGGGCAGAAAATCAGGCTTGCTTTCACGTGCGGGAGAAATCCAGAAAAATAAAGAAATTGCTCTTGATTTAAAGGAACAGGCTACAAAGGCACTTGAAGAATATAAAACTGCTCAGCAGGATTATTCAGCAACAGAGGCCGATATAATAAGCACAAGAGCCGAGCTTTCAAAGGCTCAGGAAGAAAAAATAAAGATTGAAGCAGTGCTAAAAAGCAGTAAATCAGAGGTTACAGCACTAAATACTGCATTAACCGATTTAGAAAATGAAATTTTATTGCTTACAGCAAAGGTAGAAAGCCAGTCAACTGTACATCAAAATTCCCAGCGTGAGCTTGATAAAATAAATAAAGAGATCGCACAGGCTGAACAGGAGTCTAACTCAATTACAGGTGGCAGAGAAGAGCTTACCTCAAAGCGTGAAGCGCTTGCTAATGAGCTTCAAAATATAAGACTCCAAATTGTTACAGCTGAAAAGGATATTGAAAATATAAATGCTGAAATAAAGCTTGCACTTACAAGCGAGAATACAAGAAAAATAAAAACCGAGGCATTAAATAAGGAAATTGACGAGTATAACAGCAGAAACGAAGCTATAAATACTCAGCTTGAATTTCTTGAGCAACAGCTTCAAGACCTTGCAGAAAAATCAAAGGCAAGTCAAACCAGAATTGATGAAATAAATAAAGAACGCAAAGAAACCGACAGCAAAACAGCAAAGCTACGTCAGGCAGAGCGTGACAAGCTTAACGAACGTGAAACAGCCGGTAGAGAGCTTTCAAAGCTGGAGGAGCGTAAGCTGAATTTACAAAAGCAGTATGATGATATAATCAGTAAGCTGTGGGAGGAATATGAGCTTACCCCAAGAGAGGCAGAAGAAAAATCAAAGCCAATTGAAAATCCTGCAACAGCTAAAAAACGCTTAAACGAGCTTAAAGGAAAAATAAAATCACTTGGTAATGTAAATGTATCTGCTATTGAAGAATACAAAGAGGTTTCAGAGCGTCATAAATTTATGACTAAGCAGGTAGCCGATGTAGAAAAATCAAAGAACGAAATTATGCGTTTAATCGGCGATCTTACAAAGCAGATGAAAGAGCTTTTTGTAGAAAGATTTAATCAGATTAACGGTCACTTCTCAAAAACCTTTGTTGAGCTGTTTGGTGGTGGTAAGGCTCATCTTGAGCTTACCAACCCAGAGGATGTTCTTACAAGTGGAATAGAAATTATCGTTCATCCACCAGGAAAAATAGTTGTTCACCTTGAGGCACTATCGGGTGGTGAAAAGGCATTGGTTGCAATTGCTCTTTACTTTGCGATTATGAAGGTAAGCCCTGCACCATTCTGCGTTATGGACGAGATTGAAGCCGCACTTGATGAGGTAAACGTAGACCGTTTTGCACAATACTTGCGTATTATGAACGACAATACACAGTTTATTCTTATCACACATCGTCGTGGTACAATGGAAGAGGCAGATGTGCTTTACGGTGTTACAATGCAGGATAAGGGTATATCAAAGCTGTTGTCACTTCGTGCATCAGAGGTTGCAACTAAAC
>JAXJQK010000304.1:0-7253 GCA_036311185.1 Acutalibacteraceae bacterium
GTTCCTGAAGAACTTGAGGACGATGAACATTCAAATAGAAGAAGCAGAAAAGATGATTACAGCACAGAAAGAAAAAGCAGAAGTAATTCTGGATTAACTGAGTCATCTTATAGAAATAGATATAGCGATGATTATAATGAGGATTATTATTACTCATCTTATGAAACAGATACTTCTGCTTTAGATACATATACAAACTATTCTAGTGATGACCTGTACGATGACTATTCAGGCTCGTACTCCAATTCATTAAGTACAAACAAAATTCTTAATATTAACGCTACAGCAAGATTGCAGGTTGTATTTTTTAAGCCTGTAAGCTTTAATAATGATGCAGTTCATATTGCAGATGAGCTTATGAAATCTCATACGGTATTACTGAATTTTGAAGATACACCACGAGATGAGTCAAAAAGAATTGTAGATTTTATGAGTGGCTGTGCCTATGTAAGTGGTGGTAAGGTGCAACGCATAGCTAAAAATATATTTATAATTACCCCAAATAACGTTGAGCTTACAGGTGATAGTCTTATTGATGAGCTACAAAGCAACGGTCTTCAGATTACAGAATGAGTATGCACGCTGAAAACGCTTTGCTTATAGCAAGACTAGAGGACCTTATAAAATCATCTGCAAAAAAGCAGTTTCCGTCTTTTATGGGTTTCTTAAATGAACAGGAAATATCTGTGCTTTTGCAATATCTAAAAAAATCTAATATTAATAATTACAGATTTTTCGGAGGCTATGAAAATAGTGACAGATGTTTACTAGGATTATCCCATAGTGATTATATAGAGGATTACTATTATCCTATAACGGGTATAAGTTTTACCTATAAGTCAGAGTATAAGCTATCGCATAGGGATTTTTTAGGCTCTCTTATGGGTTTAGGTTTAAAAAGAGAAACAATCGGAGATATTCTTATCGGTGATGGCTATACCGTTGTTTTTGTTAAGAACGAAATTAAAAACTATGTTCTCTCACAGATTCAAAAGGTTGGTTCAGTAGGTATTCAGGCAGAAGAATGGGATAACTACACATTACCTATAAAAAACGAATATGAAAATATAAACTGCACAATATCATCTGCAAGATTGGATAATATTGTATCAGTATTAGTGCCTCTAAGCCGAGAGAAATCAGCTACGTTTATAAAACAAGGAATGGTTTGTGTTAATTCTATTGTTACAGATAATATAAGCTATAATGTAAAAACAGGCGATAAGATTTCTATTAGAGGAAAAGGAAAATTTATTATTGGTGAATTTTCTGGGGTTAGTAAAAAAGGAAGATTAAAACTAATTGTACAAAAATATACATAGGAGTGAAAATTATGATTAGCATTGAAGACGCAAAAAATATTGAATTTAAAAATTCTGTAAAGGGTTATAAAAAAGAAGAGGTAGACCAGTTTATTGACGAAGTTGTGGCTACTCTTGAACAAAACAAAAAAGAAAAAATTGAGCTTGTAAAAAAGCTTGATATTCTTGCAAAAAGAATTGAGCAGTATAGAAAAGATGAAGAGGATGTTCGTGGAGCATTGATTAATGCTGAAAAGGTAAAAGGTTCAGCTGTAAAGCAGGCAGAAGAAAAAGTAGCATTACTACTTGAGGAAGCTAGAGCTGAGGCAAAACGTATTATTTATGATGCAAATGCAAGTGTAGTAGCACAGAAAAACAATTATCTTAAGCTACAGGCTGACGCAGTAGTATTAAGAGAACAGCTTCTTGCTACATATAATAATCATATTAGAATGTTGCAGGATTTACCAACATCTGCTGATATCGGTCAGACTAAAATCGAGCTTGATAATCAGTATCCAACTGACCCTGTTACTACAAAGGTTGAAGACAAAACAACTAATGAAGAGGCTCACGCAGTAGAAGAAAATGATGAAATGACAGATATCAGTAATGAATAATTTGTTTATGATTTTATAGAATACTAAGGCGGTGTTTTTTACACCGCTTTTTCTATAATTTTTATCAGGAGGTTTTTATGATAGTTTCATTTATAATTGCTATACTGATTGTAGTTGCAGACCAGCTTATAAAGTTATTGGTAGTAAATACAATAAAAGTAGATGGTCCTGTAAGTATATTAAATGGTTTAGTTGATTTTTTATATTGTGAAAACAGAGGTATGGCTTTTGGAATGTTGCAAAATGCAAGGTGGGTATTTATAAGCTTTACATTTGTTGTAATGGTGGGCATAGTTATATATATACTAAAAACAAAACCTAAAAGTAAATTTTTATTGGCTTCACTTTCGCTTATTCTTGGTGGAGGCGTAGGAAATTTGATTGATAGAATTTTTCTTGGATATGTAATAGATTATATACGACTTTCATTTTTCAGCCCTGTATGTAATTTTGCAGATTATTGTATAACCATAGGTACAGCGTTACTGGTAATATATATATTGTTTTCTGGTCAAGATACAACTAACACCGTAAAGAAGGTAGATATAAAAGATGAATAATTTTGAATTTACAATAGACAGTAACAATATTTCATTACGAATAGATAAATTTTTATCAGAAAATATTCCAGACACTACCCGATCTGCAATACAAGGTTATATTACAGATGGTTGTGTAACAGTAAATAATGCTGTAGTAAATAAAAATTATAAAACAAGGCTTAATGATATAATTGCAGTGTCTGTACCAGATCCTGTTGAACTTGAAGCTATACCTGAAAATATCCCGTTGGATATAATCTACGAGGATAATGACGTTATAGTTGTAAATAAACCAAAGGGTATGGTTGTACATCCGGCAGCAGGCAATTATACAGGTACACTTGTAAATGCATTGCTATACCATTGTAAAGACAGTCTTTCAGGGATAAACGGAGTTTTACGTCCTGGTATCGTACACAGAATAGATAAGAATACAAGCGGTCTTTTAATTGTTGCAAAAAACGATATTTCACATAAGGGTTTAGCTGAACAAATAAAAGAGCATAGCTTTACACGACAATATGAAACCATTGTTTATGGCAATATTAAAGATGATACAGGCACAATTGACCAGCCAATAGGAAGAAATCCTTATGATAGAAAAAAGATGGCTGTAACACTTCAAAACTCAAAAAACGCTGTAACACATTTTAAGGTTTTGGAACGTTTTAATGAATTTACACACCTTGCCGTTAATTTAGAAACAGGCAGAACACATCAGATAAGAGTACATATGGCTTATATCAATCATCCTGTAGCAGGTGATGATGTATATGGACCTAAAAAGATTATAACAAAGCTAAACGGTCAATGCTTGCATGCAAGAAAAATAGGCTTTATTCACCCTGTAAGTGGAGAATATCTGGAGTTTACATCTGATTTGCCTGAATATTTTACAAGCTTTTTAAATGAATTAAAAAGCAAATATTATGGCTAATTTTCGTAAATATTCTGATTATATCAGAAAAACACTTGCATTTGATTTATGTTCGTGTTATAATATTAGAGCATTTGAGTTCCGTTATTTTTTAGTAATGGGGATCAACGCCTGGCTTTTTAAGTCAAGACATTGAAGCGGACAGTCCTCTGCCTTAATTGGTACGAATGTCTGAAAACTAGGAGGATTTTAAAATGGATGCACTAAAAACAATCGCAGCTGACTCAATGAAGAATGAACTACCTAAATTCGGTATCGGTGATACTGTAAGAGTAGGTGTAAACATCCGTGAGGGTGACAAAGAGAGAGTTCAGATGTTCGAGGGAACAGTTATTGCCAAGAAGGGCAGTGGCGTAGCAGAGACCTTTACAGTAAGAAGAGTTTCTTACGGTGTAGGTGTAGAGAGAGTATTTCCAATTCACTCACCTAACGTAAAAGAGGTAAAGGTTGTCAGATATGGTAAGGTTCGTAGAAGCAAGCTATACTATCTAAGAGATAGAGTTGGTAAGGCTGCTAAGGTAAAAGAGCAAATTCGCTAATCTGACATTTAAGGGACGAATACCGTCCCTTTTTTGCTTATTTGGTGTTTTATAGGAGGTTTTACTATGAGTGAAGAGATTAAAAATATAGAAGAATCTGTACAAGAAAATCAAAATAACAACCCTGAAGTAGCTGATTCATTAACACAAAGCTGTTATGATTTGTTACATACGCTAATTTTAGCAATTACAGTTGTTATGCTTTTGCTTACATTTGTATTTAGATTGGTAACTGTAGATGGTCAATCTATGATGGATACTTTATTTGACAAGGATAGGGTTTTTGTAACAAATTTTTGCTATACTCCTGAATGTGGAGATGTAGTTGTTATAAGTCATGGTCAAAATCTTAATAAACCAATTATAAAGCGTGTTATAGCAACAGAGGGACAGTCACTTAGTATAGATTTCAATACAGGTACTGTTGTTGTTGATGGTGCTGTACTTGATGAGCCTTACATAAAGGATTTAACAGTAAAACAAGGAGATGCAGAAATTCCAGAGATTATACCAGATGGTATGGTTTTTGTAATGGGTGATAACCGTAATCACTCTACTGATAGCCGTTTTACAGCTGTTGGACTAATTAACGAAGATGATGTTGTCGGTAAGGCTCAATTTATTATCTATCCTTTTGATAGAGCGAAAAAGCTTTAATTTTTGCTATAAAATATTTATTATATAACGAATAATCAACAATTGAATAATTAAGATGTTTAACGGTAATTATTAGCAAGATAGCTTTTGATTGCCGTTTTCTTTCTATCTGCTTGCAAAAAATTACCACTCAATGTATAATTATATGCGATATATTAAGATAAAAGCCATATTACAGGAGGCTGAATTTATGGAAATTAAAATGACTGCACCGTGTTTGTTAGGTGTAGAAGGAATTGTTGCCCAAGAGTTAAAGCATATGGGGGCTGAAAATGTTTTGCCCGAAAATGGTAGAGTTTGCTTTAGTGGTGATTTCAATATACTTGCCAGAGCTAATATATGTTCACGATACAGTGAACGAATATTGATAGAAATGGGAAGATTTACAGCTAAGACATTTGAAGAGCTTTTTCAAGGTGTAAAATCCCTTCCTTGGGAGCAATGGATTGGCAAAAAAGATAAGTTCCCAGTTAAAGGCAGAAGTCTTAATTCACAGCTTAGCAGTGTTCCGTCCTGTCAGAAAATAATTAAGAAAGCTGTGGTAGAAAGACTAAAATCAAAATATAATGTACAGTGGCTCGAAGAAACTCAAGAGTTATATCAAATCCAGTTTTTGATAATAAAAAATACTGTAAGTGTTATGATAGACACATCAGGAAGTGGACTTCATAAGCGTGGCTATCGTCAAATTTCAACCGAAGCACCAATAAAAGAAACATTAGCAGCCACAATGGCAGACCTAGCTAGAGTTCACAGTAACCATATAGTAGTGGATCCTTTCAGTGGTTCAGGTACAATTCTTATTGAGTCAGCCTTAAAGGCTATGAATATTGCCCCTGGTAAAAACAGAGATTTTTCTGCTAAGCATTGGAGCTGTATAGATAAAGCTATATGGCAACAAGAAGTTGAAAAGGCAATTGCAGAAGAAAAAACAAATGCAGAATTTCAAGCATTTGGATATGACATTGACAACAGTGCAATAGAGCTTGCTACAGCCAACGCAATAAAAGCAGGTGTTGGTGATAAAATTAAGTTTGCTAAAAGAGATATAAAAGATTTTTCACTTGATTTTGAGCGTTGTAGTGTTATTACAAACCCACCATATGGCGAACGTTTGCTTGATGTTGAACAGGCACAAAGACTTTACAAAATAATGGGGGATAAGTTTATAAAGCAAAAAGGATATAGCTATACTATAATAAGCCCTGATGAAGATTTTGAGAATTTATTTGGCAGAAAAGCAGATAAACGCAGAAAGCTTTACAATGGTATGATAAAGTGTCAGGTTTATATGTATTTTAAATAATTCTATATAGACTGTATTTAAAGTTACTATAAATGTAAATAATTTATTAAACCTAAATTTTGGTATTGATTTTTACCATAAAAAGGTATATCATATCTTTAGCACTCTAATATAAAGAGTGCTAAAGATATGCAGTTAATCCATAGGAGGAAAATATTATGACTATAAAACCATTACTAGACAGAGTTGTGTTAAAGGCTCAGCAGGCAGAAGAAACAACAAAAAGCGGTATTGTTCTAGCTTCATCAGCACAGGAGAAGCCACAGTTTGCAAATGTTGTAGCTGTTGGTCCTGGTGGAATTGTAGATGGTAAGGAAGTTACAATGTATGTAAACGTAGGTGACAAGGTTATAACAAACCAGTATTCAGGTACACCTGTTAAGCTAGACGGCGAAGAGTTTACTATTGTTCGTCAGTCAGACATACTTGCAGTAGTAGAATAATTTTTTGATTATATTTTAGGAGGCATTATATAATATGGCTAAGCAAATTGCATATGGTGAAGACGCAAGAAAGGCTCTTATGAGTGGTATTAACCAGCTTGCAGATACAGTAAAAATCACATTAGGTCCTAAGGGTAGAAATGTAGTTTTAGATAAAAAATTCGGTGCACCACTAATCACAAATGATGGTGTTACAATCGCTAAGGAAATCGAGCTTGAGGATCCATTTGAAAATATGGGTGCACAGCTTGTAAAAGAGGTTTCTGTAAAGACAAACGATATTGCAGGTGACGGTACAACAACTGCTACACTTCTTACACAGGCTCTTATTCGTGAGGGTATGAAGAATGTTGCTTCAGGTGCTAACCCAATGATTCTTAAAAAGGGTATTCAAAAGGCAACGGATATCGCAGTTGAAACAATCGTAAACAACTCAAAGCAAATCAGTGGGTCAGACGACATCGCAAGCATTGGTGGTAACTCAGCAGCTGATCCTAAAATAGGTAAGCTTATAGCAGAGGCTATGGAGAAGGTTACAACTGATGGTGTTATCACTGTAG
This sequence comes from Acutalibacteraceae bacterium, assembly GCA_036311185.1. GTDB lineage: Bacteria > Bacillota > Clostridia > Oscillospirales > Acutalibacteraceae > CAG-964. Next base: position 6,906 of record JAXJQK010000304.1, read on the forward strand.
AGGAGTCAAAAACAGCTGAAACATATTCAGAGGTTGTAGAAGGTATGATGTTCGACAGAGGCTACATCGCTCCTTATATGGTTACAGATACTGAAAAAATGATTGCAGAGCTTGACGATGCATACATTTTGATTACAGATAAGAAGATTTCTAACATTCAAGAAATTCTACCTGTTCTTGAAGATATCGTTAAAACAGGCAGAAAATTATTGATTATCGCAGAGGATATCGAGGGCGAAGCTCTTACAACTCTTGTTCTTAACAAGCTACGTGGTACATTTACTTGCGTTGGTGTAAAGGCTCCTGGCTTTGGTGACAGAAGAAAGGAAATGCTACAGGATATAGCTA
>JAXJQK010000305.1:0-3368 GCA_036311185.1 Acutalibacteraceae bacterium
GAAAAATTTTGCCTCGGAGGGGTTATATATAAAACAAAATATAATCTATATAAAAATTAAATATATTCAGGAGGTACTAAACTATGACTGAAATGGAAAAAATGGGACAAAGAGCAAAAGAGGCTGCAAGCGTGCTTGCTGTTGCAGGTAAGCAGAAAAAGCAGGCTTTAATGGCTATTGCTGATGCTCTTGTTGCTAATAAGAGCAGAATTATTGCACAGAATGATATTGATATCAAAAACGGTAAGGAAAACGGTCTTACAGAGTCATTGTTGGATAGACTAAAGCTTACTGATGAAAGAATAGAGGGTATGGCTCAGGGTGTGCGTAAGGTTGCAGACTTTGATGACCCAATAGGACAGATAATAACAGGCAGAGTAGCTGAAAACGGTATGGAGATTAAAAAGGTTAGAGTACCAATGGGAGTTATTGGTATTATCTTCGAGGCAAGACCAAATGTAACATCAGACGCTGCTGCACTTTGCTTAATGGCTGGTAATGCTGTAATTTTGCGTGGTGGTAAAGAGGCTATTTACTCAAACACTGTTATTTCTGATGTTATGCGAGAGGCTATAGAGTCTACTGGTTTACCTGCTGATTGTGTTCAGCTGGTTAAGGATACTACAAGACAGTCATCTGTTGAGCTTATGGGTTTAAGCGAGTATCTTGATGTGCTTATCCCTCGTGGTGGTGCAGGCTTGATTAAGGCTGTTGTTGAAAATTCAAAGGTGCCTGTAATAGAAACAGGTGTTGGTAACTGTCACGCTGTAATCGATAAGGGTGCAGATATAGATATGGCTGTTAATATTGTATTTAACGGTAAAACACAGCGTCCATCAGTTTGTAACGCTCTTGAAACTGTACTTGTTCATAAGGATATAGCAGATACAGCACTAAAGGCATTAAAGGCTAAGCTAGACGAAAAGAATGTTGAAATTCACGGCTGTGAAAGAACAAAGGCAATTCTTGGTGATTGCGTTATAGATGCTGAGGAATATGACTGGGCTAATGAATATCTTGACCTTAAAATTGCAATAAAGGTTGTAGACTCACTTGATGACGCTATTGCTCACATAAGAAAGTACTCAACAGGTCATAGCGAGGTTATAATAACAAACGACTATATGGCACAGAATAAATTTACTGCACAGGTTGACTCATCTGCTGTATATGTAAATGCTTCAACACGCTTTACAGATGGTGGAGAGTTTGGTATGGGTGCAGAAATAGGTATTTCTACACAGAAGCTTCACGCAAGAGGTCCAATGGGTCTAACTGAGCTTACATCTATGAAATATGTAATAAGTGGTGACGGACAGATAAGATGATAAAAGATATACTGACAATTACCGAAGAAAGCCTACTTAAAGAGCTTGAAGAAAGTAATATTGATTTAAACAGTATAAATGAGCTTGTTGTAAAAGTACTTGCTGAAAATAATATGAAGATAGCTACAGCTGAAAGCTGTACAGGTGGATTGATAAGCAAAAAAATCACAGAGGTGTCGGGCTCTTCTGCTGTATTTGACTGTGGTGTGTGCTCATATTCCAACGAAATAAAAAATAAGGTGTTGGGTGTAGATAAGGCTGTGCTTGATACACTTGGTGCAGTAAGTGCAGAAACAGCCAAGCAAATGGCAAAGGGAGTAAGACTGCTTGCAAACAGTGATATAGCAGTATCTACAACAGGTATTGCAGGCCCTACAGGTGGTACACCACAAAAGCCTGTGGGCTTGGTTTATATCGGACTTTCAACTGCACAGGGCGATATTGCAGTAAAAGCCTTACTTGCAGAAAATAAAAATAACACCCGAGAAAGAGTAAGAGAGCTTGCAACAGCTGGTGCACTTTACCTTGCTTATAAAAATATTTCTAAGCAGTAATGGCTTTATATTTGAAAAAACTATTGATTATATACAATTATATTCTAGCTTGTATATAGAAAAATGTTGAAACTTTTTACAAAAAGGGAATTTACTGCATAAAATGTTTTAATTTCTATTGTAAAAATAGTTGAACTATGTTACACTATACAAGAATGATTATAATTGGATTTAGATTATCTTTTTAAAATTTATTTATATGGAGATGATGTTTGTGTCAAGATGTGCCGGAATATTGATGTCAATATCTTCACTACCATCACCTTACGGCTATGGTACTATCGGTAAGGCTGCATATGATTTTGCTGATTTCCTAAAAGCAGCAGGTCAGAAAATATGGCAGATTCTACCTGTAGGCCCTACAAGCTACGGTGATTCACCATATCAGGCTTTTTCTACTTATGCAGGAAACCCTTATATGATTGATATTGACCTACTTATCGAAGAAGGTCTTTTAACAAAAGAAGATGTAGAAGATCTTCCTTGGGGTTCTAACCCTGAAGAGGTTGATTATGCACAGATTTACGAAACTAAGTTTAAGGTTTTGCGTTGTGCATTTAAAAACTTTAAAAAATCTACACCAGCTTACAAGGCATTTGTAAAAGAAAATGCTGATTGGATTGAAAACTATGCTCTTTATATGGCTGTTAAAAAGAACAACGATATGAAGGCATGGACAGAGTGGGAGGACGAGGAGATTAAGCTTCGTAATCCTGAGGCAATTGCTAAATATACTAAAGAGCTAAAGCCAGAAATTGATTTCTGGAAGTTCGTACAGTATATTTTCTTTAAACAGTGGGCAGACTTTAGAGGATATGTAAACAGCCTTGGTATTCAGATTATGGGTGATATGCCTATATATGTTGCTATGGATAGTGCTGACACTTGGGCAAATTCTGAGGTGTTCTGGCTAGACGAGGATAAGCAGCCTGTATGTGTTGCAGGATGTCCTCCTGATTACTTCTCAGCTACAGGTCAGCTATGGGGTAACCCACTTTATAACTGGGATTATCTAAAGGAAACAGATTACAAGTGGTGGTTTGCTCGTATTAAGAGTGCAGCTAACCTATTTGATATAGTAAGAATCGACCATTTCAGAGCTTTTGACTCTTACTATGCTATTCCATTCCCTGCTGAGAATGCTATTGGTGGCGAATGGCTAGAAGGCCCTGGTATCGAGTTCTTCCACAAGATGAAGGAAGCAATCGGTGACTTCCCAATCGTTGCAGAGGATCTAGGACTATTAACACCAGGTGTTATTCAGTTGCTTGCAGATTCAGGCTATCCAGGTATGAAGGTACTTGAATTTGCTTTTGACAGTGGCGAAGAAAACGACTACCTACCAAGCAAATACACAGAGAACAGTGTAGTTTACAGTGGTACACACGACAACGACACAATTATGGGGTGGTTTGCTACTGCTAAAGAGGAAGATGTAAACTTCGCAAGAGAGTACTGTAACCTTTCAGAGGAAGAGGGCTACAAC
>JAXJQK010000306.1:0-18178 GCA_036311185.1 Acutalibacteraceae bacterium
ACATCTGATGAAAAGTTCACCAGAATATGGGCGATAAAAGAGGCTTATATTAAATTAAATGGTGTAGGCTTATCAAAAAGTCTATCATCTTTTAATGTTTTTATAGATAAAAACAATGTAAAAATAAATAATGATAATAGTATCAATATAAAGGAATACCGCTTTAAGGATTATTTCATAGCAATATGTTGTAATAAATCTGTAACCAGTGATGAATTAACAATATTAGAAATTTAGTTTTAAAATATATAAAAAGTGAATTTGAATAATTTATAATGAATTTTATGTTATTTGTAAACAAATTATGAACAAGGTGGTTACAAACTTGAAAATATTAGCAGAGTAAATTATAATTAAATTGTAATAATTTTGTTATTATTACAAAGAAGTATTTTGCAATGTTACCAATTTGAATGTATAAGAACGGAGGAATTATGGAAGAGAAACCAATATTTAAAAAGGTTGTAACTGTCTTATGTGCCGTATCTATATTGGCAACAGCTTTTGTACCATCCGTAGGTGCAATAGATTCAGTTCAACCTACAGAAGTGGCAGAGTCTGCATATACCGAGGTTGTAACTAATCCCGGATTAATTACAGACAATACATCTCAAAAAGAAGAAACAACAGAGGTTGCTACAGAGCTTTTTACAGAGGTTGCTACAGAGTCTGCAACAGAAGCAACTATAGCAATTACTCGAGCAGAAAAGTCTTTAGGAGTGGCGTCAGCTGTAGCGGCAAAGATTTCTCCTGAGAAAATGACAATGGGTGTTGAAGAAACCTATAAATTAAAAACAACAATAAAAGGTACATTAAAATGGTCAACATCTAATTCAAATGTCGTTAAGGTTACACAAAATGGTACTGTAACTGCTGTAGGTAAAGGTTCAGCTACAATTTCTTGTAAATCAAGTAATGGTCAGTCTGCAACTGCTAAAATTACAGTAAAAAATACACCAACAAGCGTAGTTCTTGATAAGACTGATATTACTCTTGGTGTTGGTGAAACACATGATTTTGCAAGTACAGTTGATTCAGGTGCAGGTTCATATCTAAGAACATACGCTTCATCAAGTTCAATAGGCTTACCTACAGAACGTTCAGGTGGTCTTACTACTGCAAAGCAAATGGGTAGATATACTATAGCATGTACTACATATAATGGATTACGAGCAAAATGTACTGTAGTGGTTAAACAGGCTCCTACAAAGGTTTCCTTTGATAAAGCAAGTGCTGCTATCGGTAAAGGGAAAACTTGTACATTAACTGCTACAATACCAACAGCTTGTTATACAAATGATTACACATTTACTACAAGTGATTCAAATATTGCAGCAGTTGATAAAACTGCTGATAACAAAGTACTTGTAACAGGAATAAATGAAGGTACAGCTACAATAACAGTAAAAACCCACAATGGAAAAACTGCAACCTGTAAGGTAACTATAAAAGATGAAGAAACAAAGCTTACAATATCTTCAACAGCTTCTTCAATTTTAAAGGGTAACCATGCTTATATAAAGGCAACAGCTACACCGTCTTCTACACCAATTACATACTTATCATCAGATACATCAGTTGCAACAGTAAGTAGCAATGGTATTGTAACAGGTGTTGGTGAAGGTACAGCTACAATAATAGTAAAAGCTGGTGCAACTATAAAGACTTGTCAGATTCAAGTAGCTTCATATTCATCAGATACATATGTTCCTTATACAACATACACATTAAATAATGCAAAAACATTGTATTTAAAATCATATGGATCCAGTTTTTCATCATCAGATCCATCAGTAGCTACTGTAGATTCAAGTGGATTTGTTACAGCTAAAAAACAAGGTGTAGCAATAATAACAGCTGATTATTACGGCTCAAAGCGTACCTGTGCTATTACAGTAATAGGTTCAGATCCTATTCGTTTTAGCTACACATCTCCTAATACAGCATCTAAAAACGAAAAGGTTGCTTTAGTAGCAATTACAGACAAGCAACGTACTGCTGTTAAGTTTAATGTAAAGGTTGGCAATCAGACATATTCTGTAGCCGCAACAAGCAAAACTCTTGATAGCTCAGGCAACAGATACATCTGGAAAGCTTATTATACATTTACAGAAGCAGGTGAATATCCTGTTACAGCATATTCAATGTACCAAAATAATGGTAAATACAGTACTTGTGCAGCAGGTAAAAGTACAGCCTTTGTAACAGATGTTTCATCTTCAACAGCTGTTTCATTCAGTGAACGCAGACCAAGTGATGAAATACTTGCACTTAACGCAACATATGAAGGCTTTGTAGGCACAGTTTATGATGATCCTCTTGTAAGCGACACTCCAACAGTAGGCTATGGCTATGTAGTAAAAAATGGTGATGTATTCTATAACGGAATGTCACAGGAAGAAGCATTTGCTCTTATGATTTCTACTATGAACGATAGCTATTATTCATCAGCTGTAAACGAATTTTTATCCGATTACAGAATAATGTTTAACCAACAGCAATTCGATGCATTGGTAATGCTTGTTTATAATTTGGGTTCAGGTGTTCTTTACGATGATTGTGTTGAGTCTATTCTTACAAATTGTAAGGACTCAAATGGTGTAAGAAATATGAACCTTGTAAATAAAGCAGAATTAAGAGAAGAACTTATTCAATGGCACCATGCAGGTGGTTGCGTATGGGGCTTGCTATACAGAAGAATAGATGAACTAGAAGTATTTTGCTATGGCGATTATGTAAGAGACGGTAACTATAATAAATACGGAATGACATACCGTTGGGATTGCTAATAGTATAAACCTAACAGAAAAAGGACAGCCTAGAATTGGTTGTCCTTTATTTTTGTAAAATTTCATTTGTAAAATATTATTAATTTTTTATTAAAACTAAAAAATGTAATTTTTTTCAATAAAACTTCAAGCTTTAAAGAATAATATATGTGTATCGAAAGGAAATAAAAATACAGAACACATATATTGATATTATGTTTTTGTTTTATACGAAAGGATTGAGAATTTATGAATAATAATTTTAATGATGGTTTTAATAGCATGAATAACCTAAATAGTAATGGTACATCAAATTCAAATATCCCACAGTCAGAGAATGGCTATTCAAACCCATACATCAATAATACAAATACCACTCATAGTAATTCATCACAGGGTTCAGAATATTACAATACTCAACAATCAACCCCATACAGTAGTACTCGAAATGTAAGCTCATCATATGGTGATAGCTATACCACTACTGTTCAGCCTGTAAAAAGTAAAAAATCAAGCACAGGAAAAAGCTTTGCAAAAGCTATAGCAATTGCTCTTTGCTTTGGTTTAGTGGCAGGTGGTACAATGTTTGGCGTTAATTACGCAGGTAATCAGCTTACAGGAAATTCTTCATCTACAACAGATAAAAGCACTGTTAAATCAACAAATCCTGTAGTAAATAATTCTAACGGAGAAAACATATCAACCACCTACGATGTATCTGCAGTCGCAAATAATGTAATGCCAGCAATGGTATCAATAAATATAAAAGCAACTGCAACATATGAAAATCCATATTCAAACTTTTTTGGGTTTGGATTTGGAGGAAATGATTTATATGAATATGAAACTGAGGGCAGTGGTTCAGGTATAATCATTTCTGAAAACGATGAAGAGCTTCTTATTGTAACTAATAATCATGTAATAGACGGTGCCACAGAAATAAGTGTTTGTTATGTAGATGAGTCTACAACCTCGGCAACTATAAAAGGTACAGACCCTGATTATGATTTAGCTGTTATAAGTGTAAAGCTCAGCGACATTCCTCAGGAAACCAAAGATGCAATTGCTATTGCAACACTTGGTGATTCAGAAACCTTACAGCTAGGTCAGCCTGCTATTGCTATTGGTAATGCTCTTGGTTATGGTCAGTCTGTAACGGTTGGTTATATAAGTGCATTAGAGCGTGAGGTTCAGATGACAGATAACACAATGTCGCTTATCCAGACAGATGCAGCTATAAACCCTGGTAACAGTGGTGGAGCATTGCTTGATATGAATGGAAATGTAATAGGAATAAACTCAGCAAAATACTCAGATACAACTGTTGAAGGTATGGGATATGCTATTCCTATATCTGATGCCGACCCAATTATTGAAGGTATTATAAACCAGACATCAATTTCAGAAAGTCAACAGGCTTACCTTGGTATTGTAGGTACAGATGTAACAGATAGTTATTCTCAAGCATTTGGTTTGCCAACAGGCGTATATATTTCAAAGGTAAATGCGAACTCACCGGCAGATGTATCAGGTATTCAGGCTGGCGATATTATTACAAAATTTGATGGAAAATCATTGTCCACAATGGAAAGTCTACAGTCAAGAATAAAAACACATAAAGCAGGCGATATGGTAGAGATTGTTCTACAACGTCAGCAGAGAAATGGTGATTATAAAGAGGTTACTTTGACAGTCACATTAGGTTCAAAGTCAGATGCACCTAAAGAATAACCAAACTTATACTAAACTCTGATAAAAAGTGGACAAAGATTTACGAGCAGATTTTGTGTCAAACGAATACTGACCCACAGCAAGGCTGACGCCTTGCTAGGACGCAGTATGAAGTTTGATGCAAAATATGCCGTAAAGAAGTACACTTTTTTATAGAGTTTAGTATTATTTCTTAAATATATAATACTATTTTTAAAGCCCCCAAAAGCATTTTATTGTAGCACACTTATCTTCAAATGCAAAAAGTGTGCAAGCTATTTTTATAACTTACACACTTTATTTTACAATCTCTGTAAGGCATATTTTGACCTCCTGAAATGGTAGTTTCGTCGCTTTTCATTTTACAGGATTTTTTCAAAATATGCCTTACTTTTTATTAATTTTTTAGGCTCTATTTTTCTTTACCCCAACATTTATTATAGAGCCTTTTTTATTTGTTAGAAATTTGGTAATACCCTAATAGCCTATTTTTTATATTGTTTTGCATTTTATCCAGCATATAGTTATTTATAAATCCTAAATCACTTCGCCATTTTTCAACTGCTCTAAACATTAGATAATTCCCCTCGAAAATTCTTATATTTTGTTCTATTGTAGCAGTTATCTCGAAAAAACTCATTTTCTTGCTTTCTAATAACGATACCAAAATATCTCTGCGTTCTGAAATAGTTAATTCACCATTAATTACATTGTAACCAAAGCGATGTAGCTTAGATTCGCCATACAAATCCCAACTATCATCTTGTCCTAAAATTAAGTTATGAGTTTCAATTACAAATTTACCAAAAAATTCCTTATAAAGAGAAAAAGATAATCTGCCACATAGATAGCGCTTACAGGTTTTGCAATAATGAACTGGCAGTGCAATTATATTTTTACCATCCGTATGTTGTGCGTGGTATCTTTTTGGTATTAACTCGTGGTTGTTTCGTTTGCAAGCAATGTTATTTAAAGCATCATAAATATACAGTGGTTCATCTGTTAAACTAATGTTGTCATTTTTAGGGATTTTACATTCATTATGTCTTAATATCATTCGTTCCTTAATTCTGTTACGTACATCTTTTGAAGCTTGAAAAATGGTATATGATGGATTTTGTTCTTTTTCTTTTTCGCATATAGCTCGTACGACTATACTTCTAAAATAATATAGGAATTTATCTAATCCTGATACTATTTCTTCAAAAACAAAGTTGTTATCTAATATAATGTAGTTATCATTATAACCAGTTCTATCATTAACAAACAATTCAAATTCGTATTGCCTTCTCCATTCAAATTTTGTAATCTTTTCATCATCAAAAAAAGTAAAATATTTAAAATGATTTGAGTTTAGAGATATAGATTTATATTTATTTGTAAAAAAACTAAGACGACGAAATATTAAATTTTCAAACTTAGGAAAAATCAAGGGCATTGCATATAGTTTTAATAATTCTCTATCGTTTTGCTCATACAGCTTTAACTTAGGATTATCTTTTATTAATTTTAGATATACATTGTATGTATAATTATATAATTCTATAAACTGTTCAAGAGTACCATCAAGAGCAAGATTAAGAGGAGTTAAATCGTATTTATTGTTCATAATTATTCTCCTAAATCCAATATAATAAATAATTCTTTAGTAGGCATTGTTTGAGCGATTTATTTTACTATCTAAAAAACAGGGGCAATAACCTACTAGATTATTGCCCGAAAATTACATATTTAATTATTTTTCAGAGTTAACTATATCCTCAACAACCTTTTCAATGTTGCTCTGACATAGACCGAAAATCTCAAGAAGCTCCTTTGCAGGGCCTGAGTAACCAAACTCGTCGTTTACACCAATCTTTGTAACCTTTACAGGACACTCAGAAGAAACAACATCGCAAACAGCGTCACCTAAACCACCAATTACGTTATGCTCCTCAACAGTTACAATTCTACCTGTTTCCTTAGCAGCCTTAATGATGATATCTCTGTCGATAGGTTTAATTGTGTGAATGTTGATAAGTCTTGCGTTAATACCCTTAGCCTCAAGTGCCTTAACAGCCTTTAGTGCCTCATTTACAACAAGACCAGTTGCAACAACGGTAATGTCGTTACCCTCGTGTAGAGTAATACCCTTACCAAGCTCAAATGTATAGTTATCTGGGTCATTAAAGCTATCAATAGCTAGTCTACCAAGTCTGATATAAACAGGGCCATCATATTTATAAGCAGCTTTAACAGCCTCAATCATCTCGTAGTGGTCAGCAGGGTTAAGTACAACCATACCAGGAATTGCTCTCATAATAGCAATGTCTTCAATACACTGGTGTGTAGCACCGTCTTCACCTGTAGAAATACCTGCGTGAGAACCTGCAATTTTAACATTTAGTCTAGGATAAGCAACTGAGTTTCTAATCTGCTCAAAAGCTCTACCAGTAGCAAACATTGCAAAAGAAGCAGCAAAAGGAACCTTACCAGCAGCAGCTAAACCAGCAGCTACACCAACCATATTACCCTCTGCAATACCACAGTTGATAAAACGCTCAGGAAATTCCTTTTTGAAAATACCTGTTTTTGTAGCAGCAGCCAAGTCAGCGTCTAATACAACTATATCATCATTTGTTTTAGCTAGCTCGCATAGTGCAAGACCAAAGCTTTCTCTTGTTGCTTTATTAATAACCTGTGCCATTATACAAGTGCCTCCAACTCTTTTAGTTTTGCTTCAAGCTCAGCCATTGCAGTTTCGTACTGTTCCTTATTAGGAGCTGTACCATGCCAGCCAACCTGATTCTCCATAAATGATACATCTTTACCCTTAACAGTAGAAGCAATGATTACAGAAGGCTTACCCTTAACTGTCTTTACCTGCTCAAAAGCAGCCTCAATCTCGTCAAAGTTATGACCATCAATCTTTATTACATTAAAGCCGAAAGCCTCAAATTTCTCATCAAGTGGTTCAATACCACCAATCTCAGCAACTGTACCGTCAATCTGCAAGCCGTTGCAGTCAACAATAAAGCAAATGTTGTCAAGATTTTTATGAGCTGCAAACATAGCAGCCTCCCAAACCTGACCCTCTTCACATTCACCATCACCAAGAAGTGTGTAAACACGGTAGTCTTTATTATCAAGCTTACCAGCAAGTGCCATACCACAAGCAGCAGATACACCTTGTCCAAGTGAACCAGAGCTCATATCAATACCAGGAGTACCCTTCATATCAGGGTGACCCTGTAGCATAGCACCTACGTGACGAAGTGTTGTAAGCTCGTTCCAATCAAAATAACCCTTTAAAGCAAGTGTAGCATATAGGCTAGGGCAACAGTGTCCTTTTGAAAGTACAAATCTGTCACGATCGCTCCACTGAGGATTAGCAACATCTATATTCATCTCTTTAAAGTAAAGATATGTGTAGATGTCAGCAGCTGAAAGAGAACCGCCTGGATGACCTGATTTAGCGTTAAATGTGCCTATAATAGCACCCATACGGGACTTACAAGCCATAATCTGAAGTTGCAGTTTTTCTGCACTGTTCATAGTACAAACATCCTTTCTAAAACCACCTGTATTTTTATACAGGGAAAAAATTCTTGTTTATTTACGCTATTACGCAGTGTTTCTAATACATTATATATTAAAAAATGCTTTATGACAAGTACTTTTTATCTTTATTTTTTCTAGAGCATATCTAAAAACTCAAAAAGATTATATTATTTAGACAAAATCCATATATAAGCAATATAAACAAAATCAAGAAAAGAGGAGGCAAGTTTATCATAACGAGTAGCAACTCTACGAAAAGATTTGATTTTATTGAAAAAACATTCTATCAAATGACGTTCTTTGTAAAGGTAATAATCGCAATTCTATGTTTTTTGTGTTTGATTTAGGTGGAATAGCAAAGCTTTCTCTTTGTGAATCAATATAATTAAGGCAACACCGTATAATGATAAAAATAATATAAAATAATAGGTCAAAAGAAAAAACGCAGAGAATCACCCTGCAAAAAAAATTTCCACCCTGCCAATTGGCAGGGTGGAATCATTCAATTAAATATTTCTGTTATTTCGTCTGTCTACTTGACAGGGGGCACTCCACTATGAAATATGATTGAGGTTTGTTGTTATTATGTTGAGATGCAAATTCCTGTTTATGCTAATTTATTATAACATACATAAGCATTAACACCACAAGGAATATTATATTTACAACGGAAAAGTAAAAAACATACTTTCCTGTGGATATATTTTTCTTTTGTGCTATGAATTTATATGAAATTAAGCTTGCCATAGAAGCGATTAAGGTACCTAATCCACCAATATTGGTACCGATAATCAGTGCTGGTAGGTTACTTGTGAAGTTTGACAAAAGAAGTGCTGTTGGTACATTACTTACACATTGAGAAGCAAGTACCGAAATAACCACCTCATTTCCAGAGATATATTTCTCTAGTAGAGATGAAAACATTGGGAGCCTACCTATATTTCCAATGAATATAAAAAATCCAACAAAAGTTAGCAACAATGAATAATCCACTTTTTTCAGTACTTTTCTATCAATGATTATTATTGTACAAAGGGTAACTGCAAATGCAATACCAACGCTGATAATACGTAATACTGAAAGAACACAAATACAAAACAGTATAATATACGTAATTACTTTGTAGATGATTTTTTTATTGTTATTCTGGGTTAGATTTACAGAAATTTTTTTGTTACCGATTGTACCTATAATAAAACTGCTGATTAGTAGCATTAAAAACGACAAGGATACATAAGGTAGAATCAAGCAAATAAATTCTTTAAAAGCCATTCCTGATTTTCCGTATAGATATAGATTCTGTGGATTGCCGATAGGTGTTAGCATACTTCCCAGATTAGCTGCAATGGTTTGTAAAATTGTCACGGGAATAAGCCACTTCTTCTCAGTCTCTTCTCCGAGCATATCAAACAGTACAAAGGTAAATGGAACAAAGGTTATTAGTGCCACATCATTGGTGATTATCATACTAAAAAAGAAGCATAGTAAAGTCAGCATTATCACAAGCTGTCGAACACTTTGCATCTTATTTAGCAGCTTTCGTGAGATTTCTTCAAATACTCCCATATTCTGAAAGCCTGCCATAAGTGCCATCAAAGAGAACAATATTCCTAATGTTCTAAAATCTATATACTCAATATATTTTTTGTCTGGTGTTACAAAAAATATTGAAACCATTGCAAGCACACAGGCAACGATTAGTACCGTTTCCTGCTTTATAAACTCTAAAATTTTCTTTTTCAAATTATTTACTCCAATTTTTAATTTATATATATTTAAAAGATAAATGCATCTTTATTCAACTTCTCGATGATAGAATGTTTTTTATAAAATCATTGATACTTACTTAGAATTTATCCCAATATTATCAATCACCAAAAGCTTTGCTATCAAGATAACCTATTGTAAATTCACCCCAGCTGTAATTCATCATATATTCACCTGTATATGAATTTATAGCTTCCTTATCACCGTTTAAAAATCTGTAATAGTCGCAGTCTATTTTTGATGTATCAACAGAAAGGTGATTATATCTTTTTATAACAATATCTCCAATTCCCTCGTTATTAAGTGTTTTCATCATCGTGGCTATTATAGTCTGAAGCTGACGTTGTAACGATGATGTATACTCTCTGTCCTCATATATTGCACCGGCAAGCTCCTTTAAAGAACAGCCTGTACCGTTTTTGTGTACAAGATATGCAAATAATTCTTTAGATTTCGCTCTTGGAAAGTGAAGTGGAACACCATCTACATATACTTCAAAATTGCTGAATGTTTTCACAGTTACATTTTTTCTTGTGTTTTCTACAGGGTATCTTAGATTGGAAAGTGCTGTAAGCACAGATTTTTGAGTTGCAGGCTTTAAAATATACCCACTTGCATATACTGAAAAGGCCTCCAGTGCATACTCAGAATATCCTGTAACAAATATTATGTTCGTTTTTTCGTTGATTTGAATTAGTTGAGCAGCTAATTGTATGCCTGTCATATTATTCATTTCAATGTCAAGAAAAGCAATGTCTACACTGTTTTTTCTCGCATATTCAATCGCATCTTCTGCTTTGAGAAATCCGGCTACTTCTGTTTGTGGAATACAAAGCTCAACAACCTCTTTTAAATCATTCAAACAAAATAATTCATCATCAACTGCTATTACATTCATAAATGTTACTCCTTTTTATTCTTATCTGTATTTTCTTTAACCTTTGGTATACTCATATAAACAATAGTTCCGATATTTGGGGTACTGTTGAATAATAGCTCACCATTACACATACTTTCCATTCGTTTTCTTACATTATCTAAACCTATGTGACTTCTATTATCTCTATACTCAGGGGGCTTGGTTAAGTCCATACCTACTCCATTATCGTGTACCTCTACTATATATCTTTTACTGGTTTCTCTTGTTTTTATAGTAACTGTACCGCCTTCTTTTCTTTTTGTTATACCATGTCTTATAGCATTTTCTACTACAGTCTGTACAGTAAGTGACGGAACATCAAAATCAAGACATTCAAAGTCATATTCAATATTTATTTTATCTCCAAAACGCTTTTTTTCCAAAGAAACATAATTTTCAATATGCTCCATTTCTTTTTCAAATGGTATAGTTGTATTAAATGTAAGAGAATCCAGATTACCTCTAAGATATGTTGCGAATTCAGTTACTGCTTCCTTTGCTGTTTTTGGGTTTATATCACATAATTGTCTTATAACTACAAGAGTGTTATACAGAAAATGAGGTTGTATTTGACTTAGCATAACAGAAACCTTGCTTTGAACAAGCTCGTTTTCAATTTTTTCAGCTTTTGCAGCCTGTACAAAGCTTTTTTGAGCCTTTATCATTATTGAAATAAAATGAGTAGTAGAAAATATCAAAATTCCAGTTCCAAATGCAATTGATAGAAATTCATCTTCTGTAGCTTTACAGTATACTTCAATAAGCATAGTCGAAATTAAAAGAATTGTAAAATTCAAAGTAAAAAGAGAGCCTTTGCAGTTTTTGTATTCTATAATAAGAAAGATAAATAAAAAAGTTAAAATTAAAATAGCAATATTTATTATATTTTTTGTAAAACCAATCATCTGTCTTAACCCTAGTGCTTGACACATAAAGTATCCAGTAATAATAATTGTCCATATACATATAAATACATCTATAGCCCTGCTTATTGCTTTGTGGTGTATGTATATTCTTACATAGAAAAGAATAAATAACATTAATAATAATAGATTGAGATAGTCAATAATATATACAAGTGCATAATCAACAAAAATTAAAGTTATATAATCATAGTTAATAAACGCAGCAATGCTACCTGAAATAACCAGCATTGCACACGATAAGCTACCTATTTCTATAGGTGAGTTCATTATTTTAAATGTAAGTAAAACTACAAGAAGAACAAAACCAATTACAAATGTAAATACAGCCATTAATATTTTAGGAAGATCGGTTTCAAGTTGATTTTTTAATAATGAAAAATAATCTCCTTGAGAAATATTTCCCAGAAAATTATTGAGGCATAATTTTGATATGGTGTCTTGTTTACTTGTGACTATTATAGTTAGAATATCATTTTTACTAATACCTGGTGATGAAAAGTTAACCCACTCAGCACCTATCGTGTCAGAAATTTTGCTGATAGTTTCTTTGTTTTTACTGGAATATATTTTAATGTCGTGTTTAAATATTTCAACATCAACCTTATTAAGATGCAAATTAATTTTAGTACCTTTTTCTATATTCTCTTTAAATTGAATTTTAAAAGTTATTTTATTAATGTTTTCTAAATCAAGCCTATAGTTTTCAGGAATAGTATATGAAAGGTCATCATCGTTTATTGTATAAATACCTGAAAAGTCTGTGTGAGTAAGATTTTCTATTTCATCTATTGGATTACTATATTTATTAACACAAATGCAAATGAATATAAGTGTAAGAAGTAACATAAAAAATGCAAAAGCATTGTTTACTGTGATTTTGGGGAATTTTCTTTCCATAAATTATTCACCGACCGTTATTATGTAATTTATCATTACTAAAAGAAAAAATTGTTCTTTATTTGTATAATATATCATAAAATGTACGCTTTTGTAAATAAATAAAAGAAATTTAAGATAAAAAGCATTGTAATCATTCGTAATTTATAGTACAATATGTTCAAGTTGAATTTTGAAAACATTAACAAAAGGGGGAGGAATTAGAAATGACAGATATGCTCAAAGGTAATTCTAACCCAAGCGGATATGATACAAAATATTGTGGAAGTTATTATAATTCAAATAAAGATGTTTTAAAGCAAGATTTTATTTTAAATAGTTCCAATATAAAACAAGATAATGTGAATTTAAATCAAGATAATGATGTACCTTTTATTCAAGAGGTAACACCTGAATACAAGCAGTACGATAGTGTATCAGTGTTAAAAATTGATTACATTATTTATGTAATCAAACGTAAATTAAATATTTTACACAGAATAACAAGGAATAAAGAGCTGGAAAATAAAAGAATACCTGATTCAGTGATTATTGAAAGAGAGATAGAAAAAAGAGCAACATTATCGATAGTAGATATGCTCACTCTTTTAAAAATAGCTGATAAAGACAATCAAATGACAACTCAGCAAAAAGTTATATTGTTAAGTGAGATTAATAAAAAAGCTAAGCTTACAACTGATGAAAAAATAGCTATTGTAAAAGAACTTATTTCTATTAATAATATAGTAGTTGATATTCCAAGTAGAAAACATCTTAAAAACAAGCTTTTACTTCTCTATATAGTAAAAGAAAGTGGTTTTTCTATTGATGTTACAAAATTGAAAAATTATAAACCTATTATGCAATCAGCTGAAGAGGAGTCAGATTTTACCGATACTAGTGATGAAACTACAGGGAACTCAGAAAAACCTCAGGAGAATGATTTAGATAATGAATTAGTTGAAGAAATCTCTGAATCAAAATCGACAGATGATATTATAGAAAATAATGATGTTAAGAATATAGAAGAATCTGAAGTTATTGAAAAAACAACACCACAGGAAATTAGCTTAATAAAAATTCCAACAATAACAAAAACATTTGTTAACTCAAAAAGACATTTTAAATTTGGTGCAGGCTATATAGCAAGAAATAAAACATTATCACTTTTATTACCAAGTGGATATACTCTCGATGAAAGTAATATAGCTTATCAACCAAATAATTTCTATAAAAAAAGTAAAGCTACCAACAAAAACACAGCTATCAATAATTCACCTCTTTGTATTACGTTTACTAAAAATGAGAAACCAGAAAATTATAATTTGATTGACTTTTTTAATAGTAATATTATAGAGTGTAAGAAAAATAATTTAAAATATAGACAGACAGTTATAAGTAAATCTCCGGCAGTTCTTAAACATAGAGCAGGAAGGAATATATACAAAGCCTCAGTATTTATGAAAAACGCAAGCTGTGTATATGATATTGAGTTTAGGTTTAAGAAAAATATTGCAAATCAGGCTAGTACAGTTAACAGAATACTGGCATCATTAAAATTTGAAGGAATGTGATTGATTGTCTTTTGATTTCGAAATGCTGTATTATATACAGGAGCATATAGTAAATCCTACACTTGACAAGGCAATGATTTTTGCTTCAGCATTGGGTGATTATGGATTTATATGGTTAGCAATAGCTATAGTTCTTGTGTTTTTTAAAAAGACAAGAACCTGTGGAATACTTATAATTTGTTCGTTGGCGTTTTGTTTTATTACAGGTGAGCTTATTACGAAGAATCTGGTGTGTAGAGTGCGTCCTTGCTATCAGGATATGGCAATTAATATGCTTGTAGAGCGACCAAATAGCTACTCGTTTCCGTCAGGACATTCATCATCGTCGTTTACTGCAGCTAGTACGTTATTCTATTACAACAGAAAAATAGGTGTTTTAGCTCTACTTTTGGCAGCTTTTATAGCATTTTCACGAATGTATTTGTTTGTGCATTTTCCTACAGATGTTTTTGCAGGTACATTATGGGGGATAATAGGTTCAGTTATTGTACTGGCTATATACAGAAGATTTTTTAACACTGGCTCTATAGAGCTTATTTAAAATAGCTTATAATAAATTTTGGAGGGTAAATTATGCTTAATAAAATTACAACTAAAGCTTTGTTTGATTGTACACACACAATTGCCACTGAGCTGTTTGAACAAACAACATATCCTTGGGAGATACTTGATAAAATAGGGGAGTTTATTATGACTGTTGGTCCAACTCTTTCAAAAGAAAAGTATGATCAAATTGGTGACGATATTTGGATTGCTAAAACAGCAAATGTTGCACCATCAGCAATGATAACCGGACCACTTATAATCTGCGAAAACGCAGAGGTAAGACACTGTGCATTTATTAGAGGTAAAGCTATAGTAGGAAGTGGTGCTGTAGTAGGTAATTCTACAGAGCTTAAAAATTCTATTTTATTTGATAATGTTCAAGTGCCTCATTTTAATTATGTTGGTGATTCAATCTACGGATATCGTTCACACACAGGAGCAGGAGTAATTGCATCTAATTTAAAATCAGATAAAACAAATGTTGTAGTTGATGTAAACGGAGAAAAGGTTGATACAGGATTAAAAAAGCTGGGAGCAATCATCGGTGATGATGTAGAGGTTGGTTGTAATTCTGTACTTAATCCAGGCACTGTAATAGGTAAAAATACTAATGTTTACCCACTTTCAAGGGTAAGAGGCTTTGTACCTGCCAACAGTATCTTAAAAAGACCTGATGAAGTTGTAGAAAAATATCATCCTTGTGTTGAATAATTTAAATAAACTTACTAGACCTGTTCGATAACCGGAAAAATGTCGTAGGAACGAGTAATTTTTTCGTCAGACGACGACAATTTTTCGTAGGAATACTATATGTCTTTCAAGAAAAATTGGCTAAGTATGACGGAAAAAGAACCGTTCAAACGGCGTTTTGTAGGTTATCGAACAGGTCTAATGTATAATATAAGATATTTATAAAATAGAGGAGTTATTATGAAAATAAAAGCTATAGTTGTACTTTTAGTGATGATGCTGTTATTGTCAGCGTGTAACACAGAGAATACTGGGAGTGTCTTAACAGAGGGTACAGAAAATGCTACATCAGCAACAGAGTCTCCAACAGAAGCGATAAAAGAAGTATCAATTCCAAAATTTGAGTTTGTAGATAATACTGCTGATATATTAAAAGAAACAGCAAAAGAAATGAATGTAGAATTTACAGAAACAGATGAAAATATAATTTTTTCTGCTACACAAAGTGTTTTAAGTGATATGGCGAAAAAATATAGCCAAAATTTTCAAAAGCCGGTAGATGATACTTCTGGAGAAAGTAAATTATCATATGTTGAAATTAGCGATGATTTCAAAACTGTAGATTTTTACATAGAAGATGGTTATGATACTTCTGCTAATGCTTTAGAGGTAAAAGTTTTCATGCAAATTATGTTTGAAATTAAAATGTTAGACGGTGCAATACTTTACGATGATTTAAAATATACTCAAAGAATGATAAATGTAAACACAAACGAGCTCGTATGTGAATTTACTATGCCAGATGAAATTGCTTCGTTTGATGATTTTATTATGAATAATTAGGGTTTATTTTTAGATACAACCCTAAACTGAAAACAGTTTATTAAAAAATACTGACGTTATGTAGAATAAAATTAATTAAGAGCATGTGGAGGAAATAGTAATGAAATCACCTTTGATATCTGTTATTATGCCAGCATATAATGCACAACGCTATATAGCTGATAGTTTAGATTCTATTTTAAATCAGCCATGTAAAGATTTTGAAATTATTGTTGTGAATGATGGTTCTACTGATAGAACAGCAGAGATATTAAACCATTATTCTAATAAGTATGAACAAATAATCGTATTGGAACAAAAAAATCAAGGTGTTTCTGTTGCTAGAAATAAAGGATTAGAGGTTGCAAACGGAAAATATATATCATTTTTAGATTCAGATGATCTTTGGGCATGTAATTTTTATAATGAAAAATTACATGAAATTATTCAATTGCAAAAAAGTGATATGTATGCATTTGATTTTTTTGTTGCAAATAGTAAATGTAAAAGAGGCAATATCGTAGGAAGTAGAGACAGAATAAATGAAGGAGATAAATTTGTATTCCTATGGAATCATTTTGCTTCATTTATGTATTCTCGTGAAATGATTAATAAAAATAAAATTAAATTTTCAGTTGGACAAAAAATAGATGAGGATAATGCTTTTCTGTTTTTAAATTTATGTGTAGCTAATGAAGTTTATCCAGTAAGCAAATGTGGTCTTATTTATAGAAATAATTGGAATTCAGTTACATATAAAATTGATAATATATGTAAAGAAAAATTTTCTGTAGTAACTTTCTGGAAAAAATTAAAAACATTTATAAATGAAAATGCAAGCTTTTATTCTAAAGAAGCTGTAGATATGTGCAATATAAAAATTTCTATCTCAGTGCTTGATTATATTAATTTTGCAGCTAAAGAGGGTAAAAGTTTTGAAGAAATAAACACACAACTTGGATTAATTTCAGGTGATGAAATTATTAAGGAAAGTGTAAATTTGGATATTTCGGAGTTTTTTGAATCTGTAAGAAATGAATATCTAAGTGATCCAGAGCTTTTCATAAATAAGAAGAAAAGAAGTTTTCTGAAAAATATTTTAAACAGATTATCTTTTCTTAAAAAAATGTATATAGACTACAATTCATATAGTTTAATTGTTGAAGATTATTTAAAAACTCAAAAAGATATATGAATATAAATAATAGAGTTACTTACAATTTATATATTTTTAAAATTAGCAATTATAGCCACAAAATATTTCAAAAAGACTTGAAAATATTCTGTGGCTATGATATAATATTTAGGCATTACGCACGTTGACACTCTTTGCTAGGTGCTGTTAGCCATTAACAGTGGGCAAAATTAAGGAGTGCAACGGAGGATTTTTTAACCTAAGGAGGATTTTTAAAATGGCAGTAGTATCAATGAAACAACTTTTAGAAGCAGGCGTTCACTTTGGTCATCAGACAAGAAGATGGAACCCTAAAATGGCAGAGTATATCTTTACAGAGCGTAACGGTATCTATATTATCGACCTACAGAAGACTGTAAAGAAGCTTGAAGAGGCTTATGCTTTCATTCGTGAGATTTCAATGGATGGCAAGAGCGTTCTATTTGTTGGTACAAAGAAGCAGGCTCAGGATTCTGTTAAGGAAGAGGCTGAGAGAGCTGGTGCTTACTATGTAAACGCTAGATGGTTAGGCGGTATGATGACTAACTTCACAACAATTCAGAGAAGAATCAACAGACTAAAGCAGCTTCGTGCAATGGAAGAGGACGGAACATTCGATCTTCTACCAAAGAAGGAAGTTATCAAGCTAAACCTAGAGATCGAGAAGCTAGAGAAGTTCATGGGTGGTATTAAAGAGATGAAGGAGATGCCAGGTGCACTATTCATCGTTGACCCACGCAAGGAGAGAATTGCAGTAGCAGAGGCTAAGAAGCTTGGTATTCCAATAGTTGCTATCGTAGACACAAACTGTGATCCAGACGAGATCGACTACGTAATTCCTGGTAACGATGACGCTATCCGTGCAG
>JAXJQK010000307.1:0-2687 GCA_036311185.1 Acutalibacteraceae bacterium
GAATAAAAATTGTAAGCTCCTCAGGTGAATAACAAAGTGATGACACTATTGTCCACAAAACATCTGTATCCCAGAACATCAACACGCCAATTACTGCTGAAGCTACAGCTCCTACTAAAACTGCACCAGCTGCTGCATCCTTTGCCAGCTTAATAAATGGATGTTTGTCTTTAGTAATTGCGTCACAGGCACGCTCAACTGCTGTATTCATAAGTTCAAGTGCCATAACAAATGCAATAACAGCTATAAGCAAAGCATATCTTGTAACGCTGAATTTATAATACTGACAAAAATACAAAACATACAAAGAAATAACTATATGTACTCTCATATTGCGTTCTGAACAAATACATCCTGCTACACCCCGTAAGGCATACCAAAAGCCTTTTAGAAAGCTAATCAATATTATAAATCCTCTCTTACGTAGCTGGAAGATGCAGGCAATCCCAACTGTGACATTACCTTTTCTTCTTTTTCTCTCATTCTTATTCTTTCCATATTTTCCATATGGTCATATCCAAGCAGATGAAGTACGGAATGTGCTGTTAAATATCCTACTTCACGCTGTAGACTATGACCATATCTTTCAGCCTGTTCTACAGCCTTTTCCATAGAAATAACAACATCGCCCAAAATTTGAGCACCTGTTTTAGGGTCAATATCGTACGCACCGTTTTCACTCATTACAAATGAAAGTACATCTGTAGGCATATCCTTGTCACGATATTGTTTGTTTAGATTGTGAATTTCTTCATTGTCAACAAAGGTTACGCTGATTTCTGCTATACCTTGAAATTGTTCAAGCTGAAGAACTGCATGACAGCAACGTCTTACTAACATTCGCAATCCTGTTGGTATTTTGACTTTTTTCTGATTGTTTGTGATAATAACTCTTATTTTATCCATTTCTTTTCTTTGCCTCCTCACAATTTCTCTCATAAGCCTTTATAATATCCTGCACCAGCTTGTGTCGTACTACATCACGCTCGGTAAAAGCTACGCAGGCAATATCATCAATATTTTTTAATATTCTAATGCTCTCTCTTAAACCTGACTTTGTGCCATTAGGCAGGTCTATTTGGGTAACATCGCCATTAATTACCATTTTCGAATTAAATCCTAATCTTGTTAAGAACATTTTCATCTGTTCTCTTGTGGTGTTCTGTGCCTCGTCCAAAATAATAAAGCTGTCATCTAGGGTTCTACCTCTCATATAAGCTAAAGGAGCAACCTCTATATTGCCACGCTCTACATATTTTTGATAGGTTTCAGCACCAAGCATATCAAACAAAGCATCATACAGTGGTCTTAGATAAGGGTCTACCTTGCTTTGTAAATCTCCCGGCAGAAATCCAAGCTTCTCACCAGCCTCTACAGCAGGTCTTGTAAGAATTATTCTATTTATTTCTCCTGCTCTAAAGGCTGTAACTGCCATAGCAACAGCCAAGTATGTTTTACCTGTACCGGCTGGCCCTACACCTATTGTAATAGTGTTTTCTTTAATTGCCTTGCAATATTTTTTCTGTCCCAAGGTTTTAGGCTTTAATGGTTTACCCTTTGCTGTAATACAGATACAATCACTTGCTAAACGCTCTATTTTTTCCTCACTGCCCTCATTAATTAAAGAAATGCAGTAACGTACATTCTGCTCGCTAAGATTTTCACCCTTGTTAATAAGTGAAAGAAGGTTGTCTATTACCTTTACAGCCTTAGATACTCCCTCTATATCTCCACTTACTTTAAGTACAGAATCACGTCCAACAACGCTTACAGCATATTCATTTTCAATTATTTTTATATTTTCATCAAAACTGCCAAATAACGCTACAGCGTTTTCCATTCGGTCAATATTAATTATTTGCTCCAATAAACCTTCACCTTCAGTACAAAATATAGCATAAACAATAATTATTCTGCTAAAATATTCAATACAAGTTTAAAAAACTATACAAGAATACCACTATCAAAAACATCATTATTATAACATATGTTTTAAATTTTGTCACTATTTTCTAAAAACTTGACTACATTTTTTTCAATTTCAGCAATTCAGTAAAAAGAGAATATATGGTTTTATAACTTTTGCACATATAGAAAGTTTTTACGCACATAAATCAGTATAATTTTAGCAAATCAAATTATTTATTACTAATATTAATATTCCAAGTTTAAAATAATAAATACATAACGCTAATAGAGGTATTTACTCACATATTAAAGGCTCCTCTTTATGAGAAGCCTTTGAAAACGCAAATATAATTAATCCAAGAAATCCTTTAGCTTTTTGCTACGGCTTGGGTGGCGTAGCTTACGTAGTGCTTTTGCCTCTATCTGTCTTATACGCTCACGAGTTACGTTAAACTCTTTACCTACCTCTTCAAGTGTTCTTTGACGACCGTCGATAAGCCCAAATCTCAGTATAAGAACCTTTTTCTCTCTTGGTGTAAGTGTATCAAGTACATTACCAAGCTGTTCCTTTAGCAAAGTATGTGAGGCTACATCGGCAGGTGCTGGGGTATCATCATCAGAAATAAAATCACCCAAATGGCTGTCCTCTTCTTCACCGATTGGTGTTTCAAGAGATACTGGCTCCTGTGCCACTCTCATTATTTCTCTTACCTTTTCTACAGGCATTTCAATTTCTTCTGCAATCTCCTCCGCTGTAGGCTCGTGACCATTTGTATGCA
>JAXJQK010000308.1:0-14420 GCA_036311185.1 Acutalibacteraceae bacterium
AGCGTTATTCTCTGTTGTTTCAGGCTTCATTCTTCCGAATGATACAGTTGTGTACTCACCCTCTGGTACTTCTGCTGAATAGTAACCATCGCCAAGATCTGTCATTGATACCCACTCAGAACCATTTGCACCTGTTACATACATTGCAAAACGTGCATTTGACTTAATCCAGTTAGCGTTTGGCTTTAGGTATAGTGTTTTAACTGCTACCTCAGTTGGAGTCTCTGTAGGCTTTTCTGTTGGCTTTTCTGTTGGCTTCTCTGTTGGCTTTTCTGTTGGTTTCTCTGTTGGAATTTCAACTATATGCTTGCTCCAAGTACCACTTATGTTATCCCAACCACTTGTTGAAAGTGTAAAGCAGTTATTATCATTTGTTGGTAATGTAATATCTGCTGTCTGATTCCAACTGTTTGTCCAGTTGTTTGTTGATGTTGAAGGATTCATTCTTACAAAAATTACAGATGTATAGCCCTCAGGTAGTTCAGCTGTATAATAACCATCTGTTGTTTTTGTCATTGAAACCCATTCTGATTTACCATTACTAAACAAATACATTGCAAAGCGTGCATTATCCTTTGTCCAATTTGAGCTTGGTACAAAGTAGATTGCGTCATCGCTCTGTGTAGGAGGCTCTGTAGGCTTTTCTGTTGGTTTCTCTGTTGGAATTTCTGTTGGCTTCTCTGTAGGCTTTTCTGTAGGCTTTTCTGTTGGCTTCTCTGTTGGCTTTTCTGTTGGTTTTTCTGTGGGCTTCTCTGTAGGCTTTTCTGTTGGAACTGTAGGAAGCTCATATTCTGTCCAATTGTAGTTTGCCTTCAAAATATGTGGTGTTCCACCAATTGCCAAGCCTCTTTCTCCGTCAGCAGGATATCTTTTTGAGTTTGAACCTGCATCTGACCAAATAACATAACCATTTGCAAACTCTGCTGGTAATTCATAAGAATATATGTTATTTGAATTTTTTGTAAGCTGTATGCCTGGCCATGTTTTAACCTCTTCTAAGGCATCGTTATATATATATGCATATACAGTATTCCAATTGTATGATGAATTATCAAAAGCCACCATAGTAGCATTATCTGTTTTAAAGAAGTGATATGTTTTTGTGATAGCTTTTCCTGTTAAGTCTACACCCTTCAGAGTAAGTATCTGAGTAGTTTCATAAGCCTTACCCTCGCCAAGTGTTATTCTTGTGCCATCTGCAAAAGATTTTGCTGTTGAACCATCAATTGAATATGTAGCATTTGATACATTTACTGCATTTAATATAACAGTCAAAGTATCTGTATCATATCTATGCACACCATTGTTTGTACCAGGTGTAGCTGAAAGCTCTGATTTTACAACATTATTGTAAACAACAGCAATACCTGTGCTACCTATGTTACCGCTTATTGTACCATTTGAAACTGTAAATTTATTACCTGTAATCTGGTCTGTATATGTACCATTAGCCATTTTGTTAGCCTTAACGCTTACAGACTTAGATGTACCACTACAGTTTACAAGCACAACACCCTCTGTGCCACGCTCGTTATAAGCGATTGAACCACTATATGAAAGGTACTCGCTCTTACCTGCAAAATAGTTGTGGAAGTTATTAACAGCTGCTACCTCATCGCTGAAGCATTCAGTTGAACCGATTTCTCCTAATGTACCTGTGTTATATCCCTCTGAACGAGCAAAATAAAGAGCTGTTGCTAAATTACGAGAACCAACCAAAGCCCAGGTTTTGTTTATATCAGTTGTGCTTACATTGGTTGATAGCTTAGCTTCACCTGAGTATGTATCGTGTGACTCTGCCCAGAGAACTATGTCGCTTGCAGATACACCCTTATGGTAGTAACTGCTTGCCGCAGCTGTAGCATTACCACTTACAACTGCACTACGAATATCATTACCTGTAGAGTCATCTGTAATATTCATATGCTTTGTGTAGCTTGTAGCAAGAGGTCCACCACCGTCTGTTGTTGCACCAAGTGTTTCACCATAGTAATAAGGAGTAGTACCGTATGTACTCTTCGCATAGCTTGTAGCTTGACCAAGTACATTTGGCCAGAAGGAATACTGGCTACCTTCATCTGGTACGCTTATGTGCTTAGCAGCGTCAAAACGGAAACCATCAACACCTACATCAATACACTCTTTTAGGTAGTTTGTAGCATAGTTCTGAATTTTGCTATTCTCTGTGTTTAGATCAGGTAATCCTCCCATACTACCATGTGTAATGCTGTAACGTTGGTCATAAGTCATTGGTACATTCCAAGTGTCGTGCCAACAGCTTGAATCATTTCTGATATCAGCAGGAATTTCAGGCGATAGATCATATCCCATTCTGTTAGCAAGATGGTTTGCTACAACATCAACTACAATCTTAATTCCGTACTTGTCGGCCTCAGTACAAAGAGCCTCCAAATCTGCTTTTGTGCCCAAAACACTTCTGCCAGTGTCATCAATTTTGAAGTCAGCTGGCTGATAGAATATCCACCATCCAGATACTTTTTTTCCTACTGTGTTCTCCTTTAATTTTTGTACAGGCGATGTTTGAACTGTTGTATAGCCTGCTGCTGCAATCTCAGGTAGCTTATCCTTAATATTGTTGAAAGACCAGTTCCAAGCGTGTAAAATTACACCATCTTGAATGTCATTTTTCAATCCATAAGCATTAGCTGAGCTTGCAACTACATTTGTGTTAGCACCTGAGACATTCTCTGTTATTGTAGCAGCACCTGCTGTTGTAGCAGTAGCTGTAAAAGCAGATATACACATAGTTGCCGCAAGAACTACACTCAATGTTTTTCTACTACTTGTGTTTTTAGTAAACATTTTCTTTCATCCTTTCTTAAAAATAATGGGATTTAATGTAATAAAATTACTGTTTTTTAAGAAATACTATCTATACAACAAATCAATTATAAAAACTGCCCTAAAATGTCTAAACAATTAACTTTTGCAAAAATAGTATAGAACATAAATCCCCAATTATATTATACCACATAGCTTTATTTTTGAAAAATTTACCTCTTTAAATAATATCTATATTTATAAGGGTATTTTTTACATATTACACAAAAAGCAACACTTCAAATAAACCAACGTTTTTCTGAAGTGTTGCTTATAGTATTTGTACAATAAAACTTGTTATTAAACCTTTCTCTTTTTAAACGCCTCACAAATACCATAAAATATAGGTATTGTTAAAAATAAAACCCAAGTAGGGTGCCATACACCATAGCCTAAACCACATATCATATAAGCTATAACAACTAAAACAGGATAGCAAAATCTGTGTGGCTTACGTTTTTCTATTGCTTCAATAAGTGTTGAAATCACAGGTATACCTAAAAATACTATCCAAGCAATATACCAAGCATTAAAACAAAATCCCCAAATCAAAAAAGTAATAATTGCAATAATAGGAATACATATATTTTTTATTACTCCTAACACAAAGGATTCATTTTCATATTCCTTATAAATAATATCTCCGTTTTCGTCTGTGTACACTTTTGTATCACCTTTTTCGTCCACGAAAACACCACTTGTACCTACACGCACCTTTGTTCCGTTTTTCTCTTCAACGTGTATTCCGTCAAATCCAACGTGAACATATGCATTATCATCATTTATATTTATACCGTTTTTAAATGAAACTCCTGATTTTCTATAATTACCCTCAGTATCGCAGGCTTCCTCTTTTTCGGGAGCACCCCCGCTCGTCTCTCCACCGTCATCATCAGAATCGTTACACTTAGGTGTTCTTGATTTACCTGTTAATATCTCATCTATAGAAACATCATAAATCTCAGCAAGAGCAATCAGATTATCTGTGTCTGGAGATGCCTCTGCACGCTCCCATTTTGATACCGCCTGACGGCTTACTCCTATTTTTTCTGCAAGCTGTTCCTGTGATAATTTTCTGCTCTTTCTAAGCTCGCACAATCTGTTAGCAACTTCAATATTCATATTCTTTTCCTCCGTAATTCAGTTAATTTACAAGCTGAATTGTACAATAGTAAGCAGTTGCAAACAATACATTTCTGTTTACATAACCGCAACCAACGGTTGCGAAACCGTGTTTTATTGTATTTTTCTATCTTATTTTAAATAAACGCTGTAACTGATTGTATTATTCCCCTATGATTTTTATAAGAGCGTGTTTCCTTCTCTTACCGTCAAGCTCGTAGTAGAATATCTGCTCCCAAGTACCAAAATCAAGTCTGCCCTTTGTAATTGCACACACTACCTCTCTACCCATAATGGTTCTTTTAAGATGTGCGTCTGCGTTATCCTCAAAGCCATTATGTGCATACTGATTGTATGGCTGTTCTGGTGCAAGCTTTTCAAGCCATACCTCATAGTCATTATGCAAGCCTGGTTCATCATCATTAATAAAAACACTTGCAGTAATATTCATAGCATTTACAAGCACTAAGCCCTCTTTTATTCCACTTTCGTTAATAGCCATTTGCACCTGCTGTGTAATGTTAACTATACCTCTACGTTCAGGTATATTAAAAAATAGTTCTTTCCTGTATGATTTCATTGTTGTATTCTCCTGTTAATTTTTTATTAAATGATTGGTTCGTAAACTAGAATATATCAATATGTACATATTGACTCTATATATGATTTAGTATGCTGTTATATTTCTTTATTAATTTTTCTGCCATTTCATCAGAATAATTTTTTTCTGATATTTCTCTCCAATATAATTGATATAATTCTTTAAGTTTGTTAAATACTGTTTGAGGATTACTTAAATAGTAAGTTCCATTTTGTGAAAAAACTGTTTCTAATTGATATGTTAATGCGGTCTTATCTTTTGTTTGACCTTGATGTAATATTCCACATCTAATGCCCTTATAGAATTTTTTTGCAGAATCTTTTAATATAGATGAGTCTAATAACGGAAGAATTTCCTCATAAGCATTTCCAACCGCACCAATATCACTAGATGCATCTAATCCATTTTTTATCTCAAAAAACAATTCAATAAGAATACAATTAATTCCCATTGTAATGAATGCAGTATTTTCTGGAACATCAAGCTTTGATAAAGCTTGATTAACTTTTTCAACTGGGGAAAAATAGTTTTCATTAATACGTTTTTGCATATATTTTTTTACCTTTTGAAAAAGTCGTGTAGCCTCTGCATGATTTTTTTGTTCGATTGCTAATTTTAAATCCTTACTTATTAGCTTAGCATCTTCTATTTTAAGATTTTTGCAAAACCATGTCTTATTTGAATCAAACATTAATGTACCTCCATATCATATTTACAAACCCCAATTTAATCATTCAAAATAAATCAAAAATTCCTACCGTTCCAACCCCAGTGCTCAACTGGTTCATATTTTACATAGGTTTTATCTGGTGCAATATTTAATTCTTCAAAAAGAATTTTGCAAATTTCATTTGTAAGTAGGCTTAACTTATCTGATGTAGAACTACCTAAAAATTTAACCTCTACAAATGCAAGTGGACTATCGTTATTGCCAGCAAAGTACATTGATACATCACTATTAAAGCCAAGCATTAAGTAAGCCTCACTTTTGCCTATTACAGATACAGCCTTAGCATATCTTGATTTTATAATTTCTTCCTGTTCCTTTGTAATATTAATATTAGTAGTTGTATTTATATATGGCATAAAAATTTCCTCCAAGTTTAAATATATATATACTTTACTACAATACAGCCTCTAAAACAAGGAAAATTTCTCTTTTATAATATAAATTTTTTCATAATTCCTCTTTATATTTCCCAAAATATAATGTATAATAATCTAAGATTATCATACAGCTGTGTGATAAGAGAATTTAAAAATTGGAGTGATTTCAAAATGGCATTAGTAAATGCAAAGGAAATGCTTACAAAAGCAAAAGAGGGCCACTATGCAGTTGGTCAGTTTAACATTAACAATCTAGAGTGGACAAAGGCTATCCTTTTAACTGCTCAGGAGCTTAACTCACCTGTAATCCTTGGTGTATCTGAGGGTGCTGGTAAGTATATGTGTGGCTACAAGACAGTAGTTGGTATGGTTAACGGTATGCTAGAGGAGCTAAACATTACTGTTCCTGTTGCTCTACACCTAGACCACGGTTCATACGAAGGTGCAAAGGCTTGTATTGAGGCTGGCTTCAGCTCAGTTATGTTTGACGGTTCTCACTACGCTATTGAGGAGAACGTTGCTAAGACAACAGAGCTTATCAACATTTGTAACGAGAAGGGTCTATCTCTAGAGGCAGAGGTTGGCTCAATCGGCGGTGAAGAAGACGGCGTTGTTGGTGCTGGCGAGTGTGCTGACCCTAACGAGTGTAAGATGATTGCTGATCTTGGTGTAACAATGCTTGCAGCTGGTATCGGTAACATTCACGGTAAGTACCCAGAGAACTGGGCTGGTCTAGACTTTGAAGTACTAGCAAGCATTCAGGAGCTAACAGGTACAATGCCACTAGTTCTACACGGTGGTACAGGTATCCCAAGCGATATGATCAAAAAGGCTATTGACCTAGGTGTATCTAAAATCAACGTTAACACAGAGTGTCAGCTTGCTTTTGCTGCTGCTACAAGAGAGTATGTAGAGGCTGGTAAGGATCTACAGGGTAAGGGCTTTGACCCAAGAAAGCTTCTTGCTCCTGGCTTTGAGGCTATCAAGGCTACTGTTAAAGAGAAGATGGAGCTATTCGGCTCAGTAAACAAGGCTTAATTCCTGTTTTACTTCTAATATTTATTAGCAATATTATCCCACTTGCGAATATCGCAGGTGGGATTTTTGCATATTCCACATAAATCATCACAGTAACACTGCTTATTCTAAATTTCATCTAACAGTAATCGTTTGAAATAGCTATATAACCTATGATATAATTATAAAAATACATATATACAGAAAGGAGTAAAAATGAGTAACAAATCAGAAAATATTTCTGCACCACACATTCAGGAAAGTTCTGAAGTTTTCAACAATTTAACAGAAACAAATGATTCAGATAAAGCAGTTGATACAAGTAGCTGTAACAATATAGAAAATAATTCAAATACACAATTATTTCATTTGAAAAGTATTTTCTGCAAAGCCTTTAAAAATATTTATGTTAAAGCTTTGATTATTATTTTAAGTATGACAGGTGCTGTAGGTGCTACAGCTTTTTTCGCTACCCATTTTGACTTCAATCCTAATTCTGTTAATGCTGTTGAGGTTAATGCTACAATTCCAGCTACAGAGCCTGCAACACAACAGCCTATACCTGCTACTGATGAAAAATTAAGCTTTAAGAAAAAAAGCTATACTGTAAAAGTAGGTAAAACCACAAAAACCTCTTACACATATACCCCACCTTCAAAAGTAGTTTCTGACAAACATAAAATTACATACACTTCAAATAATATAGATATAGCAACAGTGGACAAAAACGGTAAAATTAAAGGTGTATCAACTGGTACTACAAGTATAGTGGCTGTATCTGACACAGGAATATATACAACCGTACCAGTAAAGGTAACTGCTCCTAAGTCACACATTATAAAAGATGTTCCTATGCTTTATCAAGGTGAGGATTATCCATCAGGCTGTGAATCAGTAAGCTCTACAATGCTTTTAAATTACTATGGATTTAAGATTACAACAAATGAGTTTATTGATGATTATTTGCCTATGTCTGATTTGAAATATAACGATAACGGCAAAATGACTGCACCTGATACACATTCAGCTTTTATTGGTTCTCCATATTCAAAGGCTGCACTTGGGTGCTTCCCACCTGTAATAAAAAATGCTATGAATCATTACTTTCAAAATAAAAATTACAGAGCCATTGATATAACCGGAGCATCTATGGAAAGCATTGCAAATAACTATATAGCAAATGACCAGCCTGTTCTTATATGGGCAACTATGTGGATGCAAGATCCCTTTGTAACCTATGAATGGGAAGTAAAGGGTGCAAAAAGCTACTCACCTTATAAAGACGGTGACACCTACAAATGGCTTGCTAATGAACATTGTATGGTACTTATAGGCTATGATGAAGATTACTATTATTTAAACGACCCTCTTAATTATCACACTACTACATATAGCAGAGAAGTATTTGATAAAAGATACAAGCAAATGGGAAAACCTGCCTTAGTTATTGAAAAAATGGAATAAAAACAGTAAAGGCTGACCTAAAATTTGGTCAGCCTTTTGTCAGTCTTATTAAATTTCAGATTGATTAACCAATTGTAAGACTTAGTGCATTTGGTACACCAGCACCACTTGGGTCACCATCTGCTATGATTGAAACAGTAGCTCCGTCATAAAGGTCAGAAGCCTCTACGCCTGTGCCATTGTAATTAAACTCATACTCATTTCCATCACCAAGAACAACAATAACAGTATTTGGACCATAGCCAACAACTGAACCTGTCACAGAGTAACGACCATTTGGATCAGGAGCACCTAGACTATTAGATGCATTTGAAGAAGCTGTAGGTCTTTCAGGTGAATTGCTACCTGCTTCTGTAGGAACTGCAGTAGGAAGTGTGCTACCTGTAGCAATCTGAGCTTCAAATGTCGCAGCCTCTGTAGGTGCCTTTGTAGCAGCCTCTGTAGGTGCTTTTGTAGCAGCCTCTGTAGGTGCCTTTGTAGCTGATGTAGGAGCAACTGTAGCAATAGGTGTAGCTGTAGGTGCCTCTGTAGCCTCTGAACCACCATCGTTAGCACAACCTGTTGTTCCTAATGTTACAGAAATTACAACGAGCATCATAGCAAGTAAAATAGCTGTCTTTTTCATGATAACGAATCCTCCAAAATACATATTGAGTTGACATTCAACTTTTACAAACTAAATGATACATTAAATCACAAAAAATATCAAGTATTATTTTTAATATTTTGCTTAAAAATGCAAATAATTATAAGCATTATATGTTTTTTATACACAGCTAATAATTTTATTTTATTTGACTGATAAAGAAAAATAATGTATCATTACTTCAAGCAAAGGGTGATATAATGAACAACTTAAATGAAGTATCTGTATGGCAGTTTTTAATTAATTCTAATAAGCCTATAATAATCTATGGTATGGGTAATGGTGCTGATAAGGTGTTAGCACTTTTTGAAAAATACGGAATAAAATGTAGTGGTGTTATGGCAAGTGATGATTTTGTAAGAGGACAGCATTACAGAGAGTTTACTGTACAAAAGCTTGAATATTTCGAAAAAAAATACGGAGAGCTTATAATAGCACTTGCATTCGGTACTCAAATAGATTTAGTAATGCAACATATAAAAGCTCTTGAAAAAAAGCACACAGTACTTGTACCAAATGTACCTGTATTTGGTAATGAAATATTTAATGATGATTTTTTATTGCAAAATCGAGAAAAAATAGAGGCAGCATATAATCTGCTTAGTGATAATAGGTCTAAAGAGGTTTTTGAAAGTGCCATAAAATTCTATTATAGCGGAAAATTAGAATATCTGTGGAGTATAACAGATGATAAAGACGAAATATTTAATTCTGTACTACGTCTTAATAATGAAAGATATGTAGATTTAGGTGCATACAGAGGAGATACAATTGACGAGCTTATACATTATGGTGGTGGCTACGAAAAAATAATTGCACTTGAACCCGACATAAAAACCTATAATAAGCTATGTAAGCATATTATTGATATGCCAAATGTTACTGCATATCAAAAAACAATATGGAAAGACAATCGCACACTTTACTTTTCTAACCAAAAAGGACGAGGCTCTTCCATATCGTTCAAAGGTGTACCAATAGAAGCAATTTCTATTGATACATTATGTGAAAATTATAATCCTACATATATAAAAATAGATGTAGAGGGTGCTGAAAAGCAAGCCCTTGCAGGAGGTATAAACACACTTAGAAATAACAAACCAAAGCTAAACATTGCAGCTTACCATACATTCGGAGATTTATTCGAATTAATTCTTATGGTAAACGCAATAAACCCCGAATATAGATTTTATTTAAGACATCACCCCTATATTCCTCTTTGGGATACAAATTTGTATTGTGTTTAAAACTTTTTACTGACATTCAAAGTAAATATTGGTATTCATAACATCAATAGGAGAATATTCCTGCTGATTATATGCAAGAAGAGCTTTAATATAGGCACTTTCCTTTGAGATATTATAAATCTTATTAGTTTTTAGTGCTTCTATCTCATAGGCTGTAGCGTATTCTTCTGTCTTTGCCTTTAATGACGCAATATAAACATCAACATCATTTTTGTTGCAACGTTCAATAAATCTACATAAATTGGTATCCTCTCCAACAGTGCAGGCTGTTGCTGAATGATACATATATATAACCACTGCTTTAAGATTTTCTATATTGTATCTATTATAATGCTGATTTGGATATGTTTTTATAATTAATATATCGTTTTCTATAACAGGCTTTTCGTTGAAAAGTCTGTTATTTTTATTTTTTAGTAACGAAATTAAAGACTTATTAATTTTGCAAAGCTTATTATCTATTACCTCAACAATTACAGCATTACCACAAGAGATAAAGCTATCTGTTATAGGGTCAGCCTCACATATTCTTGTAGAAACATATATAAGAGTATGTCCTTTTTCTCCATATGCTGTAAATACACCACTACAAATATTACTTTTAATAAACTCTACACAGGTTGAAAAGTTACTTAATCCGTTTGATTTTTCATCAGAAAGTGGATAATCGGCAGCTGTAAGCAATATAGGTATTTCAGTATCTCTCATAATCATTCCAACCATTGCAGATGTATATGATAATGTATCGGAGCCATGTGTTATTATTACACCATTATATTCGTCAAGATTACAGCTGTATAGATAATCAATAAGTATGTTATAGGTGTTTGATGTGTAATTTTCACTTAATATTGTAAAAGGCTGTTTAACATCAAATTCAATATTTTTCTCGTTTTCATTAGTAGTGCTATTATAAAGTCGCAATATTTCATAGGCTGTATCACTATTAGCGTCCATTATATTATTTTCTACATTACAGGCTATTGTTCCTCCTGTTAGTATAACTAGTATTTTCATAGACAAACCTCTTTTTTCATACAAGTATTTCTTACACTATATTATACCATATTTATTAGTATTATACAGTATCTAACAGCAGAAAAACAGGTGTCAGCTTTTACTAACACCTGTATAAATTCGTATTATTAAATTTATGGCTCAACCAATGGTATTCCAAAAAACTCTGTAACAGATAATGCAAGATTTCTTGCGATTTCACCTATATTGTCACGTATCCATTGTGCATCCTGTGGGTTATCATGGTAAGCAATCTCTATCAATACAGCTGGAGCAGAGGTTCTGTTAAGCTCTGCCAATGTATTTGTAGACAAAGCCTTTACTAGGTTTGGATCTGGATAAATAGCTTTAAAATTATTGGCTATTATATTTGCGGCTCTTTGACCCTGTGAGCTTACAGAATTATAGTAAACATCTGTACCCCTTAACTGCCCTGCAAAGGTTGGAGGTGAAGCATTTGAATGTAAAGCAAGATGTAAATCATAATTACCTTCATTTGATTGACGAATAGCTTGAGAAAGAGTTTGCTCCGGACTATTCCTCCCTACTGTTATACCACTAGCTATTAAATACGGAATAAGCTCGTCAGCAATCAAATTCATATAATATTCTTCGTTGCCACCATCTACATATGGATTATACTCCTGTAAAGATGGACTTATAAAAACTGATGGCATATAAATTCTCCTTTTTATCTATTCAAATTTTGAAAAAAGCTCATTACTACTCATATCGTTTGTACGCAAAAATCTACCAAGCATATACAAGCTATCTTTATTTTTTGAAATTATGTTAACACGTTCTTCGCAGATTAATGAGCATTTAAAAGACATACCTTTTATTATCTCTTCTGATGTATTACTCATAATTCCAAACGGATACACAAATGCTGTAGGAGTATAATTCAATTTATCTTTGAACATATTCTGTACAGTTGATAAATCCTTTACAACAAGTGCTTTATAATCGTCTTTACTTTCTCCTTTCTTTTGTTGTATACCAAGTCTTTCATTCTGACCATGCAAATTGTAGCTGTGATTTTGAAGCTCTATGTATCCACTTTTCTGCATTTCTTCAAGCTGTTTCCATGTGCAGTGTGAATAAGCAGGTGACAGTGTTTCTGTTGTATTGGAGTACAGTTCAGAATAGTAAGCTATTGGTGATATAACAGCCTTGCACTTATGTTCCTTTAACAAAGGATAAGCATAAAGGTAGTTATTATAATAGCCATCGTCAAAGGTAAGCATTATTGGCTTTTTGGGAAGCTCCTTACTATTCTCGGTATAGTCAATAAGCTCCTGTATAGTTATGGTGCTATATCCTCTCTCTTTTAGCTCATTCAGATCGTTCTCTAGCTTCTGTGGATCTATTACATATTCTCCCTGTTGCTTTGTATCTTTAGATATACTATGATACATAATTATCGGAAGCTTTATAGTACTTTCTACAGCTGATACTGGTTTAGTTTGAGGTACAAAGCCTGAATACATAATAGAAAAGCATAGAGTAATTATAGTAATAATACAACAGCTTAATATTGTTTTATTTATTTTAAAGTTCAGATACATAACACCACACCTCGAAGTATATATATTAATATAAATTTATAATTATGATATTTAAGATTAAAATTTTTCTTTAAAAATACATATTTTCTAAAAAATAACTCTTTACATATTTGATTACTTGTGTTAATATATATACAAATGATAGTGATTATCATTTTTGTTTTTAAATTTATCAGGAGGATATTATGGCCAGAAGGAACTTCAGCGAAAAACGAGAGGCTATATATGGTCTTATTCGTAACACTACAACCCACCCGTCGGCTGAATGGGTATATAATCAATTAAAAACTACATACCCAAACATCAGTCTGGGAACAGTTTACAGAAATATGGCTATGTTCGCTGAACAAGGCTTAATAGTATCGGTTGGCACAGTAAACGGCAGAGAACGCTTTGATGCAAATATTACACCACATTCACATTTTATCTGCACCAAATGCGACTCAGTAATAGACCTTGACTATATGCAATATAACCGAGAGCTTGATGAAGCTGTTTTTTTGAATACTGGTCATAACGTTCAAAAACATTCAATGTACTTCTATGGCATTTGCAGAAAATGTCAGGAAGAAGATTCTTGATAATACTTGTTTAAATTCTAAATAGTTATTTAGTCTAAAGTCTGTTTAAAAACAAAAATCTCAAACAGACTACAATTACAAAATTAAATTATACGGAGGAAATTATAATGAAAAAATGGATTTGCCCAGTTTGCGGTTATGTACACGAAGGAGAAACAGCACCAGAGAAATGCCCACAGTGTAAGGTAGATGGTTCAAAATTTACAGAGGCTACATCAGGAGATATCAGCTTTGCAACAGTTCACGAGGTTGGCGTTGCTAAGGGTGTTTCTGAGGATATTTATGCAGACCTTAAGGCTAACTTTGAAGGCGAGTGCAGTGAGGTTGGTATGTATCTTGCAATGGCAAGAGTTGCTGACAGAGAAGGTTACCCAGAAATTTCAGCTGCTTTCACAAAGTATGCTTTTGAAGAGGCTGAGCATGCTGCAAAGTTTGCAGAGCTTCTAGGTGAGGTTGTAACAAACAGCACAAAGAAAAATCTTGAACTAAGAGTAGCTGCTGAAACAGGTGCTTGCGAGGGTAAGTTTGACCTAGCTAAAAGAGCTAAGGCTGCTGACCTAGACGCTATTCACGACACAGTACACGAAATGGCAAAGGACGAAGCAAGACACCGTGCTGGCTTCAACGCTCTTCTAAAGAGATACTTTGGTGAATAATTTATAAACACTTAATAAATTATGGGTATATCGGCAAATGCTGGTATACCCTTTTTTGTGTTCGACATAAATTTACATAGATTTCACATAAGAGGAACAGAATTTTTACCTAAGTTTTGTATTCTTAATTTAAGAGTGTGCTTTCACTTCTTCTCAAATTTCGTATAAAATTTGAGGGTAAATAAAATATACATACGGAGAGGAAGAGATTATGGGATTAACTGATGTTCTTAATCTTATTGGTGGACTTGCCTTATTTCTATTTGGTATGAACGCTATGGGCGACGGCTTGGAAAAGCTGTCTGGTAGTAAGCTTGAAAAATTACTTGAAAAAATAACCTCAAGTACATTTAAAGGATTTTTAGTAGGTATACTGGTTACAGCTGTTATACAATCTTCATCAGCAACAACTGTAATGGTTGTAGGCTTTGTAAACTCAGGTATTATGAAGCTTTCACGTGCAATAGGTGTAATTATGGGTGCCAATGTTGGTACAACGGTTACAGCGTGGATTTTAAGTCTTACAGGCATTGAAGGTGACAGCCTTATAATG
>JAXJQK010000309.1:0-8554 GCA_036311185.1 Acutalibacteraceae bacterium
GGTTTTGTTTTTTTGTCAACTACATTATACACCATTTTGGAGACTTCTTCACCGAAGTCTCCTTCTTTTTTTGCATAAAAATTAGGCTGTCTCACTTGATTAGTGAGACAGCCCCTTTTAGTAGTTATTACAGCTTCTCAACCTTTGCTGTAATGGTATAGTTTTCACTTGGGATACTTAAAACATCATTATCTAATATATCAATAATATTAATTGTTACATCACTTGATGCTGTTTTTAAAACTTCAAACTCACAAGAGAATAATAGCTTTTCGTCTGTAAAATTATTTACAGCTGTAGCTGCTGAAGCTAGAAATTTAACTTTGTTTTCTGCATTAGGGTTGCTCATAGCTCCTGCAAGATTAGGCGTATCAACACTTGCAGGATCAACCTTTAGAACTGCAGAATCATAATTTACATCACACTGAATACCACAGAACTTAACTGATGATTTTAGATAATATGATACCTTTATTTTATCACCTGCATTATATGAACCGACATTTATAGTTGCGTTTGCATCACCGTTAGTGTTTGGTGTTGTATTTGTATTGTTATTTGTTGAACCAGTTGATGAACTGCTTGAAGAATTATTATTAGATGATTCATTTGATGAATTTCCTGAAGAATTACTTGAGGAATTAGAAGAGGAGCTACTGTTAGCAGTATTTGAACTACTTGAGCTGTTAGAGCTGCTTGAATTGTTTGGTTTCTTAGAACTGCTGTTGTTTGAAGAGCTATTCTGATTATTAGATTTATTCTTACTACTGCTGTTATTATTTTTATTATTACCCTTTTCATCAGAATTTGATGATGAATTTTTATCATTTCGTGCTGCTGTTGCGGTTTCAACATAATTTATTATATATGAACCGTCAGCCTCTGTTGCATATTCGCCAGAAGCAGTTGTAGCAAACTCTACCTGTGTACCGTCAGGATATGTACCATTTTCTATCATTGTACCATTTGGGGTGGTACCCTGTACTACTGTAGGAGTGCCATCTGCATCTGTTGCAATCTCTGTTTTTACTGGAGCTGTAGTGTCCTCTTCTTTATCTTTAGATGAGCTACTGCTTGCTATTGCAATTGTTGTACCTACTATTATCAAAGCACCTACTATTACAGCTATAATAACCTTTGTCTTTTTATTAGACTGTTCAACTGGTATTTTCTCAATATTATTATCCATTTTTTATTCCTCCAAATCTTAATATGGTATATCGAAATTATACCATCATTCATTATATTCGTAAAGTAATTATAGTTATTTTTACAATATATTAAAAATTATCAGCTAGTTAATCAATAAAGAAGAGTATAATCTCTTTCAAAAAGCTCATCGCAGATATCTATTTTCAATTTTTCGGGTGTAAGCTTTTCAATAAGCTTTAGCTGTACAAAGCGTTTGCTTTTTTGCCTGTACTTTGGAAGTTTGTTTTTATCAAGAATGTTATTAAGCTCTAATCTCCACAAAAGCTTTATCTGATAGCTTACCTGCAATCTTGGTGTTGGTGTAGGTTCTCTTAGCTCTTTTATATAAGGGTTATCATCTTCCATAGCTACACATAATATACCCCAGTGTTTTGGTATGTGTTCGTGTGCATGCTTTGAGTGACTACTTCCTACTGCAAGATAATTATAATCAAAAAAGTGGTTATAATCCTTAATTTGTGTAGGTAAACGTGTATATGTATCACTGTCGCTTTTTATCTCTATCCCTATAAGCTTATCTTCTAGCACAACAACCACATCTGCGATTGATTTTCTTATTTTTAATTCTTCATAAATTCTTAATTTATCATACTTTTCATCTATATAGTCAAATAAAAGCTCTCTTATTTCTGTATCAAGCATATTTCTCACCCAAAACTATTTTAACATTTTTCTTGGTAACTAACAACCAATTTGTATTTTGTGTATTATTACCTATATAATAGTACTGATATGCAGTTGACAAAATAATCTATTTTATTTATAATACCTTTAAAGACTATGAACAGATGAAGTAACGGCAGACAATACGGTAACAGAGAAGCTGTGGTTGGTGAAAACAGTAACGTACCTGCGGTGAATATACCTTTGGGAGTTGTGCTGTTGAAATTTAGTAGGCAGTAACGGGTATGCCCGTTATAGCATTGAGTAGTGTTATACTCTTTGAGGCTGTCTTTGACAGTAAATAGAGGTGGTACCACGGATTTTGTTAATTCGTCCTCTGTGTGTTTACACAGGGGACTTTTATTTTTTATTTTTTAAGGAGGAAATTTAAAATGGGTGTTTATGAAGAACTTATCGAAAGAGGTCTTATTGCACAGGTAACAGACGAAAAAGAAATCAAGGAACTTGTTAATAGTGGTAAGGCTATATTCTATATAGGCTTTGACCCTACAGCAGATAGCTTGCACGTAGGTCATTTTATGGCTTTATGCTTAATGAAGCGTTTACAAATGGCAGGTAACAAGCCAATTGCGTTAATCGGTGGCGGTACTGCTATGATTGGTGACCCAACAGGTAGAACGGATATGCGTCAGATGATGACAACAGAGACAATTCAGCATAATGTTGATTGCTTTAAAAAGCAAATGAGTAAGTTTATTGATTTTTCTGAGGGTAAGGCTATGCTTGTAAACAATGCAGACTGGCTTCTAGACCTTAACTATGTTGATGTATTAAGAGAAGTTGGAGCTTGCTTTAGTGTAAATAATATGCTTCGTGCAGAATGTTACAAGCAAAGAATGGAAAAGGGCTTGAGTTTTTTAGAGTTCAACTATATGATAATGCAATCATATGATTTTTACGCTTTATATCAGAAGTACGGCTGTAATATGCAGTTTGGTGGCGATGACCAATGGAGTAATATGCTTGGTGGTACTGAGCTTATCAGAAAAAAGCTTGGTAAAGATGCTTACGCTATGACAATTAATCTTTTGCTTAACTCAGAGGGTAAGAAAATGGGTAAGACACAGTCTGGTGCTGTGTGGCTATCAGCTGAAAAAACTTCTCCATATGATTTCTACCAGTACTGGAGAAATGTTGACGACAGCGACGTTATAAAGTGCTTAAAAATGCTTACATTCCTTCCACTTGATGAAATCAACGAGCTTGCAAAGCTTGAGGGTAGTGAGCTTAACAAGGCAAAGGAAATTCTTGCATATGAGCTTACAGAGCTTATCCACGGTAAAGAAGAAGCAGAAAAAGCACAAGAAACAGCAAGAGCATTGTTTGGTAATAAGGCTAACCTTGAAAATATGCCTTCTACACAGCTTACTGATGATGACTTTACAGATGGAAGCATAGGTATACTAAATCTATTATGCAAGCTAGGTCTAGCAGCATCTAATGGTGAGGCTCGCCGTCTTGTAACACAGGGTGGTATTTCTGTTGATGATGAAAAGATTACTGATCCTAAAACAGCTATAACAAAGGATGCCATTTCAAATGGTGTAATTGTAAAAAAAGGCAAGAAAGTCTTTCATAAAGCTACAATTTAATTAAAACATTTATTCATACCCCGATATTTTTATCGGGGTATGTTGAAAAAACAAGAATTTTATTTTATAATTTATGGTGTGAATATTTTTGAGGAGGGTTAATATTGAGTTTCGAAGATTCTAAAGAAAATATAGGATACGATAATCCAAACAATCAGTTTGAACAACAATCTGATTATTACCAAAATTCATACAATCAACAAAGCTATAGCAGTCAGTCATATGAGCAGTATGGTTCTGAACAAATTTCTTCTAATCAACAATACAATTCAGATCAATCTGATTTTTATAATCCATATAATTCATCCCCATTAGATTTTTATGATCCATACAATTCGGATCAATCTAATTTTAATGATCCATACGCTTCAGACCAATATGATTATAATAATCAATCATCTTTTTCTGACCCTTATACTTTTGAACAAAGCTTTGAACAATCTTATAACCAAGAACAACAAAGTTTAGAACAGACATCATATAATCAGTCTGATAGCTATGATCAACAAAGCTATAATCAGCAAGATGATTTTCAACAATACCAACAGCAAGATTATAGTCAGCAGAATTATTCACAACAACAGGATTATGCTCAGCAAAACAATTC
The DNA here is from genome assembly GCA_036311185.1 of Acutalibacteraceae bacterium. Classification (GTDB taxonomy): domain Bacteria; phylum Bacillota; class Clostridia; order Oscillospirales; family Acutalibacteraceae; genus CAG-964. Next base: position 4,096 of record JAXJQK010000309.1, read on the forward strand.
TCAGTCATATGCTGAAGCTAATTACGGTCAAGGTGCTTATGGACAACAGAGTGATGCTCAATCTACTTATGGACAACAGAGTGACACTCAGGCTACATACGGACAGCAACGTACCTATGGACAACAGAGTGATGCTCAGGCTACATACGGACAGCAACGTACTTATGGACAACAGAGTGACGCTCAAGCTACATACGGACAGCAACGTACCTATGGACAACAAAATAATGCTCAAGCTACATACGGACAGCAACGCACTTATGGACAACAGAGTGATGCTCAGGCTACATACGGACAGCAACGCACTTATGGACAACAAAATAATGCTCAAGCTACATATGGACAACGTACTTATGGACAACAGGGTGATACTCAGCAGTATAATAATCAAAATACTAACGAACAACAAAATAACGCTGAATCTCAGGTAAGCAGTAGTTATAGTAAATATTTTGAAAAAGCGTATGGTAAAGAGGAAAATAAGACATATCAAACATATCCTGATGGTGACAGATTAACCTCTTTTAGAGATTATTATGATTTATTTGCTTCAGCTCAAACCAGAAAATGGTTAAACATTCTTATTGTTTTGTACTATTTAAGTGCTATAGGTATGTTTATTCTAGGTCTTTTTGACTCTGCTAGCTTCTTTGATAGTGCAGTATATGCAATAATTACAACATTACTTGTTGTAACAAAAAAATGGGGATTTTCGTTGATTTTAACTGTTTATAATGGTTTAGCGATAATTATTAGTATTGCAGTTTTGGTTATGGGAGTTTCAGCAGGTGCTTCTATAGACTCGTCCGCTATAATTGGAATATTAAGATCTTTATTTGCGTTTGTTATGGCTGTAAGTGTTACTATAAATCTGATAAAGCTTAATAAAGGCTTTAAAGAGCATCAAGAGGCGTTTGTAGGATATTAAAATTGGATTTTACTTTTTAATATTATTACTACATAAAGGAGGAGCCTACTATGAAAAAGTTTTTTAATGAATTTAAAGAGTTTATTATGCGAGGCAATGTACTTGATTTGTCAGTGGCAGTAATTATAGGTGCTGCATTTCAATCTATTGTAACTTCACTTACAGACAATATTATCTCACCTATAATCGGTATATTTACAAAAATGAATTTTGACCGTCTTATTTTGACAATTCCAAAAACTGATGTAGAAATTAAATACGGTGCATTTATTACAGCTGTAATAAACTTTTTGATTATGGCTTTGGTTATTTTTGTTCTTGTAAAAGCAATAAACAAGGTAATATCAATAGGAAGAAAAAAAGAAGAAGCAAAGCCTACCACTAAAAAGTGTGATTATTGTAAAAGCGAAATTGATATTGAAGCTACAAGATGTCCACACTGTACCTCTAAGCTAGAGGGATTTGACGGAGAGTAATTTCTTTAAGAATTTTTTTGAACCGGAGGATTAGCAATTGATACAGAGAATTTCAAAAAATAAATACCCATTATTAGTTGCATTGGTATTTCTTATATACATAAGTGCCACAGCCTTTGTATTAATTTTTGCTGCTAATATAGGGCCTATAATAGAATATAATAATCAACCTGTTACAGCTTTACCAAATGTAACTAAGCTAACTCAAACTGATTTCACCACAGTTGAGATTGATAACAGTAAGATATACGAGGGACCTCTGGTTTTAGTTAATAATTATTATGATTGCAAGCTTGACGGAGAGAATCTTGTATCGTTGTTAGAATACAGAGAAGAAAAAGACAGCAATAAATATCTTGTAGCTGATTATAATGTAAAGGTGAATAACTCAATCATCGGAAATCTTGATAGTATGCTTTCTGATTTTCACGATACATACGATGATAATAATGTTATGGTTGCAAGTGCATATCGCAGTAAGCAATTACAGGAAGAACTATATTCAGAAGAACAAGATAAAGAAAACCGAGATACAACAAACGGTGAGTTTGTAGCTGTACCAGGCTATAGTGAACATCAATCTGGCTATGCAGTAGACCTTTCAATAAGATTGGGTGATGGTGAATATGTAGAGTATACCAATTCAGAAAATTACAAATGGATACTCGATAACTGCTCTATATATGGTTTTATTTTAAGATACCCAGAGAATAAAGTAAACCTAACAGAAATAGCCCATGAAACATGGCACTATAGGTATGTAGGTACTCCTCATGCCTCTTACATAATGCAAAACAATCTTTGTTTGGAGGAATATATATCACTTGTAAATAGTCATACTTATACAGATCCTCTGTATGTTACTGATTTATCACTTACAAACTGGATGATATACTATGTACCTTCAAGCGGTGCAACAAAAACTGATGTAATCGTACCTACCCAAAACGATTACCAAGTGTGTGGCAACAATTCAGATGGTTTTATAGTAGCTGTTAAGCTTAACTAATACTATAGAAAAACTCGCAATTCATTAAATTTGAATTGCGAGTTTTTTGTTATTAGAATTTTGTAATTGTTCCTAGAATGTATTTTTGAATTGATATAACATCAATTATATCTACAGTTTTGTTAGAGTTTACATCAGCACATAAAGCTTGCTCTAGGGTTAATGTGTCTGGATTAACAATATATCTCATTACAAGAATTACATCTGTAACGTTAATTTCATCGTCACCATTTACATCGCCAAGCTGTTTTGTATAGCCTTGTACCTCTATATTTTGGTTAGGCATTACAGGTGGTAAATCTTTCCAAAATATGTCTTTGCCTCCTGTAGGTGGGGTAGGTGGGGTTATTACATCATCCTCGTTATAGGCTTGAGTTCCAAGAAGAACTCCGTCTACATAAAAATCTACAGAATAAGTATTTGTTTTTACCATATTGAAAAATGTTAGATTACTTGCAGGCATTGTTTCAGGAATCTCGCCTGACCAGCCTGCTGTATAATATCCATAGTCAAGATTTGGGTAAGGAACATTTAGCTTTTCGCCCTCTCGTAGTACTACAAAATAGAAGATGTCATCTTGAAGATAAAATTCAGCAGAGTATCTACCGTTTTCTGTATATAGTCTAGGGTAGTCATCTTCATTAAATACCCATACAGCATCTGGATTTGATGTTGCTGTTTTATCATCAATATACTCAGTAAGAGATGGGAAGTAAGCTTTGTTTTTAAAGTCATCACCTATAACCTTACGTATTGTTACACCCTCTACAGGAGTTGCAATATCAGAATCCTCGCTATAATAAGAGAATGCACCCCACATAGTGTCACAATAACAGTAGCACTCATAAATAGAAATTTCACTTGAATTTACTCGTATAATATCACCGCTGAATATAGCTGCTATAGGTTCATCTGCGTATATATAGATAAGATTATTTGAATAGCAGTTTCTTATTAGTGTGTAAGCACCTGCACTTTGAATTAATCCAGAAAAACCACCTACATATTGACCCAAGAAGGATTCTATGTAGCTGTCTGAGGTGTAACAGTTTGTTATCTTCATTTTAGCAGTTGAGTTAATTGTGATTATCTCTCCAGCAAAGCCACCAACAAACTTATTTGCACTTATGTAATTATCTCTTGCAAAGCAACAGTATATTTCAGAGCGATCATTTGCTAAACTGCTAAACATACCAACAACAGCACCTGCATAATTACCTCTTGTTTCAAAGTAACTATTTTCAATACCAAGATTGCGTATTACAGCGTTGTGAGCATATCCTATAAATCCAATATAATCTCTTGCAGTTTCAGAAACGAACAGACCAAAGATTGAACATCCGTTGCCGTCAAAGGTTCCTGTAAAATAATTCTCTGAATTATTCTTTTCATTTTTTATTCCAGCAGGCTCCCAGATGTTTTCAGGGCAGTACATATCGCCTGTAATGTCACTTTGCCCCCAATTTGCGTAATCTGTAATATCATTGTAGTAGATATTATTTGCAAGCTTATAGCAAGCTGTGCCATACTTAGCGTTTTCGTGGTTTATTACATATGAGAAGTAATCAAGCTGTTCTGGTGTTGAAATTATGTATGGGTCAGACTCTGTACCTGTACCACTTTCAAATTTTGTGGCTTTATATTCTGCCTTTATAAGAGTGTTGTTGCTTATGTTTGTAAAATCGCCCTTCCATTCAACAAAATCGTAGCCATCAAATACTGGTGGCTGTGGTGTTTGAGCTGTTTCTCCAAATGCTACATTTTGTGATGAAATAACATTATTTTCTTTATCTACAAAGGTAACTGTATATATCTTTGATTCTGATTTTTTATACTGTGCTGTAATTGTTGTATCAGTTGTAATATTAGCACCGTTGTGATCCCAGCCCATAAATATATAGCCTGTACGCTTTGGTGCAGAAGGTGCAGTAGCGTATGAATTTGCTTGTACCTCTTGTGTTGAAAGAACAGTACCGTTGTAATCAACATATTTTACAGTATATGTAGTAACAGGATTTTCTTTTTCAGGCTCAACGATATTATAGA
>JAXJQK010000310.1:0-8598 GCA_036311185.1 Acutalibacteraceae bacterium
CTTGTAGAGGGACAGATTATTGGAGCACCTATATACTTCTTCTTTGAGATAAACTCTTCCCAGTTCAAAGAAGAATCGCAGAATCTCAATATTGAGGAGTTAGCCCGAGTAGTTATCAAGCATGGTTTACATATAACACTTATAGGAGCTGCTGACTCTAGTACAGGTACAGCTACCATCAATGAGTATTTAAGTAAAGCTAGGGCAGATTATATCGCTGATAAGCTTATCTCCAAAGGAGTGGACTCTGCAAGAATAGCCAAGGTTATTGCCGGTGGTATAGAAGAATACTCGCCAAACGAGGCGAATCGTCATACTAAAGTTGTGTTGAGTTTGCGATAGCTACTTTTTTTGTCATAATTGTGATTTTAGGGAGTACCCATCTGTGAAGATTGGTACTCTCACTTTTTTATAGCTATACCATTTGATGACTTAGGCTTTCATTGTCGGCAGGGAATTTCTACGCAAAGTTACTGCGACAGTTCGAATGCCAAGTACCGCTTTGCTAATAGGCGTGGGATTTAACAACAACCTTCCACAAATCACAGATTTGGGTATTCCATTAAATCCTAGGCCATTTACTTGTCTTATCTACCTTGTTCGCTGTTCTGAACGCTTGAAATTCTCAACCCGACCATGAAGCCAAAAGGTTTCAAAATAAGGGAAAAGAAAAAATTAAAGTTTAAGCGATATGAAAGGAACAGAACACTTCAAGAAGACAATTAAGGCGTACTTGGACAACAGAGCCAGTACAGACTCTTTATTTGCGGTATCTTATGCAAAGGAGAACAAGAACCTCGATGACTGCATCACATTCATTCTGAACCAAGTCAAAGCAAGTGGCTGTTGTGGTATGACTGACGATGAAGTCTACTCTCTCGCAACGCACTACTATGATGAGGATAACATCGATGTTGGCTCTCCGATAAGTTGTGGTGTAGTTGTAAACCACCAGATAGAACTTACTGCTGAAGAAAAGGAGCAGGCACGACAGGAGGCTATCAAAGCATATCAAGCAGAACAGATGCGTATAATGCAGAACCGTAACAATAAGCCAAAGGTTACAAAACCACAGCCCAGTACTCCACAACCATCTTTATTTGATTTCTGATTATGAGACCCAAGACACGTTTCCAATATGAGGTTGTAGCAGCTAACGAAAAGTTGCTACAACTCACCGAAGCACCAATAGAATGGGCTTATCAAAAGACTATAAATCATTATGCTTATAGAACAGCAAGTGGTAAAACGACTTGTATGGATTGTGGTCATCAATGGAGTACTGAACAACATAGCAAATATGCTCGTTGCCCGAAATGTAATGCATATCTGAAAATCAAGGATACAAGGCTACGCACAATGACTGATAAAAGTTATTTCTCAATCGTATCGACTCAAGACGGATTGCAATTACAGCGTATCTTTTTGATGGAGGTAAAGACTGTTAAAGGTTCTCCTGCTCAAAAGAGTGTTATGGAGATTGCCCGATACTGGACAAATGAGCAAGGGAAAACTGCTGTGACTGCCTTGAAACGGACTATGGGTTTTTACAGAGACACTTTTGTCCGTGACGGCAATTTGGAACTTCGATACGATAATGAGGTGTATGCTTATTTATCTGACTGTTATGTATATCCACACTATGAGGTATTGCCAATACTTAAGAGAAACGGCTTGCGAGGTTCAATAGCGGATATGCCGTTTCAAGCTCTTATTCAAGGACTATTGAAAGACAGTAGGATAGAAACCTTGTTGAAGACTGGTCGGAAACGTGAATTGTCATATTTCCTCAATCATCAGAGAGAATTGGATGCTTGTTGGGCATCACTCAGAATTGTGCTTAGACATAATTACAAAATCGCTGATGTGTCTTTGTGGGTTGACTATATCAGACTACTGGACAAATGTGGTAAAGACTTGAATAATGCCTTTTACGTTTGCCCTACAGATTTGAGGTCTTCACACGACAGATTTTTGAAGATGGCTGAACGCATCCGAGAGCGTGAAGAAAAGGAGCGACAGCGACAGATAGCCATTCAGAATGAGGCTCGCTTCAAGGAACTCAAGGAGAAGTTCTTTGGGTTGTCATTCACAGACGGAACCATTATCGTGTCGGTATTGGAAAGTATTCAGGAATACTACAACGAGGGCAAAGCGATGCATCATTGTGTAGGTCAGAGTGAATATTTCCTGAAGCCACACTCATTGGTCTTCTCTGCAAGAATTGATGGTCAACGAATAGAAACTGTTGAATTGAGCCTTAAGACTTTCCAAGTCATTCAATCAAGAGGTTTATGCAACAAGAATACGAAACATCACCAGCATATCATAAACTTAGTTCATAAGAATGTGCCACTGGTTCAGCAACGTATGCTTGCGTAAGGTATTAACTGTCCTCCAATAGGAGGGTAGTTAGTGCCTGGTTCCCTTTTATAAATGCTACATATCTATCTCTATTATAGTTAGTATGCTCCTTCCTTTATAAGAACATCATCATTTATGCTTGCGAACCGAAATACGGTTTTTCGGATAGCAAAGGTAGGTCATTGAGCATTATGTACGGCTCAAGCATGTTTATGAAGAAATCTTCCTCTCAAGGAGAGCGTATTTCATCATAAAAGCCTACAGAAAGCTCTTCAAATGACCTCTATCAGCATCCGTAAATCCCGATTCCGCTTCGATTGGAAGCAATAAAATAAGGGAAAAGAAAAAACTTAATATTCAAGCGTATGACGACAAGAGATTTTGTATTTCAAGGTGAGGTGTTTACCTGTAGGATTGTTAAGGACAATGAAGGTTGCGACCTTATCATTGGTGGGCTGAAGTTCTTGGATGCTCTTCAACCGCAAGCCATGGATGACCCAATGGAGGGTTTCGCAAGCAAGAAAGCCCAAGAAATCTATGATGAGATTTTCTTTTTCATAGACGAGCAGACACTGGCTTTACCAGATGAGCAGCTGATAGAGGCACTTAAAGTAGATAACGAGGATTATTTCATTTAACAAAGACAGACTTATGGAAAGCAGATTATTGACAGCAGCAATGATTGAGGCACTGAAACAGTACCCTCTGTATTCTCAAGATGACAAGCGAGGTGATGCCGTATGTGTGGCAGTGTTGGGAATAGGCAATATCCGATGGTACATCATCGAGGGAGAACAACAAGGTGATGACTTCACATTCTTTGGTATTGTAACCGGTATGTACCAAACAGAGTATGGTTACTTCAGCCTTAGTGAGATGGAGAGCATAGAGGTTGACGGTAGTAGATATGGATTACCTGTAAAACTTCATATAGAGGCTATTGAGGATTTTAAGCCTTGTAAACTCAAGGAGATAAAGGATAAGGAGTTGCAGGATTTCTTGGCAAACTTTTAAGCTACAACTATGGGAATGAGTGTTAAACGACTACAGAAAATCATTGAACAGCAAGGGTGGAAGGTCTCTATTGAGAATCTTGGAAAGAATGCTAAATGTGTTGAGCTTCAGCGTTTCACTCCTGCTGGTCAGGATTTTAATATCTCTGTTGAAATGTCAGGTAATGATGTCAAGTCATTTATTCATAATCTTTATGAATGCTATGATTCATACGACCCTGACTATGAAGCCTATCTTTGGATTGGTGAAGACGGACACGGAAAGAATGGTGCTCCTTATCACATCAAGGATATTGTAGAGGATATGGAGGCGGCAGAGAAATATATACTTGACTTGTACCTAACCTTGGAGGAGAAATATGGAAAATAAGATTATACGTACATTGTGTACCAACATCCGCAATGGACGTTTTGATTGGGAGAAATATTGCACTCCTCAAACCTATTATGGAACGATGATTTGTGTTACGCCACTCCATTGTTCATACGGCCAGATAGGTTATACGGTTCATTTTCCTTATACTACGCTACCTGAAGTTGCCTACGATTGGGAGCTGAAGGAACTGACAGTAGATGAGATGGACTGGCAGGAGTATCTGGAAGCATAAATTGATTAGCCACCAATAGCGAATACTACTGGTGGCTAATCTCATCTTCTCATGGAAGAACGTCTCTCGATATCTTCAGTTTCGTGCGTTTCATCAACCTCTTCCACATCCTTTTGTATACCTTCATTTGACAATTCTTCAACAATGTGCGAATCATTTCGCTGGCCAACATTGCTAGTCCTGCTTTCTTCTAGTTCCAAAGAGACTTTATCGACTACTTGGGTAAGCATGGAGGTTGCTTTCTTTACATCCAACAGAGTTGTCTTAATGAATTGTGGTGACTCTTTGAGCTGGGTTAGCCATGACTTCAGGTAAGCACAACTGTCTTCTTTTATATTCTTGGTCATTCCATATCGTTGTGATGTAAGAGCACTGCCCAATTCGGCCACCAATTCCTCTCTGGCATATTCAGAACTTCCAAAGCCATGTGAAGGACTGAACCGATCCAATTGGTCTTTAGCTCCAGTAGAGTGAATCATCTCGTGAAACAGTGTTCCGTAGAAAGCCTCACTGTTTTTGAACTGTCGCATCTCTGGTACCACAATCTCATTCTTGGATATGGAAAAATAGGCGTTATCCTGGTACTGTGGCTTGATGGGACAAATCCATAGATTATCTGCTATAATTTTGTCTACCGGCTCAAATTTGAACGAATCTTGATTCTCCCTTGCGGTGACTGTCTCTTCTTGTTCCAGCTTCTCCCATAGTTTAGGCCGTGCTTCCTGAAGGTTTGTCTGAGCCACATTGAACACTCTGAAGACTTGTAACTTGGGATATACGTTGTAGTGTGCTTTTTCTTCATCTGTCAGACGTTTGTAGTCGTCATACTTAATCTTCTCTTTGGTCTCTTTGTCGATGCATGTAAAGGTGGTAAGCATCACAGGAAATGATTGTTCGCCCTTGCGGACTGATACTCTGGGAAGTTCTTCGCCATCTTTACCGTCTGGCTTGTTGAATCGCTGAATACAGTCAAAAGTACAGAACCTGGGTATGGTATATCCATTCTTTTCACAGTGCATCATAAGCATAAGGGCATTCATTCCATTATACTCACGACCAGTCAGATTCTTAGGCCATCTTAGGGCACCTTGGGTGAACCAGGGCTTGTTCCAATCCTGCTGAAGACCTTCAATCTTTTCAATAATCATATCCGCGAACAGCTCAAGAGCCTTGTCTTCACTGCTTGGACCTGATGAGTTTTTATGATATCGAGCCATAACTATTCTTGATTAGATGTGTTGGCAACAGGTACATATGGGCTGACGCTCTTGATTCTTGAACTGATGGTAAGCTTCTCCTTGAAGAAAGACAGATCCAAAGTTCCTGCAATCTCCACCTTTGTTTCTGGTTTGATAGCGTCATCAAGAACTTGACTGAAATCAAAGAAACTGATCCAGATATACTCAAAGCCATCTGACACCTTTTCCGATGATACTCCTGAAAAGGTGCGATATTTATTCCCTTTCTTATCGGTTTTCTCCTCGATGGTCTTGCCCAATTTACCTCGGAACAGCATACTGCCCTTGATAGAATCGATGGCAGCTACATTCTCGAACTCAAATCCCTCAGCATAAAGATTGAGATATAGGTTCTCTCCACGCTTCTTGAAGAGCAATGTTCCAGACGCATTCAATCGTGTGCCGACACAGAATTTGGATACATCATTATTCTTCTCACAATCACAAAGAACGCTGACATCTAACACCTTACTTCCTGATGTTGTAGGAAGCACGATATTCATAGCGAAAGACATGAACGATTTACCGTCTTTATTGGTGCGAATGATGGCCTCTTTGTTGATAGTGCCACATACGCTAACTTCACATTTAATCATAATTATTGCTTTAGTGTTATACAATGACTATGACTAATACAGACTAATTTGTTGAACGTTGAGTTATAAATTCACCATCAGGTGCTCTAATCATTTGTTTCATATCATCACGCTTTTAATACTATCGTTTAAGACTCTCTTCCTGACCCTGTCCCTGACTCATTCCTTGTTCGAAGTTCTGAGAGGCAAACTTGGTCAATATCACAGAATTTACTATTCCGGCTACACGCAGGCGTTTTGATTCATCTGTAAGCTCATTATTATTCAAAACCACAGAAAGGCGACTAAGCTCATTGGAACTCAGCGTATGCGACACTGTCTTGTCGCCAGTAGTTGCTCTAATAAGCGTCTCTCCTTTATCGTTGATATCTAGTGTACAACTCTTGTAATTAGGTAGCAAAGAGGTCAAATCGATGCTTTTCTTGTCTACAGCATCGGAGATCTCATCAATCTTTTCCTCTTCGCTCTTCTTATCGATCTCTACGGCAAGCATCATCAATGAAGAGAAAGCCGTGACAGCAAAGTCAATAATAGGGTCATGACTGCCACCCAATCCAATGCCACTATCTTCGGATGAGAGTAGTTTCTTCATCCAGTCATCAGCGGTCATCGTATGGTCTATTTGTGTTCCATGTTCTGTTGTCTGGAACTTGGCCATCAAATCAGTTCCGTTATGTAGTGCTTGTATTTGGATATTTCCCTTTTGAGAAATCTCAGCCAAGTATGCAGCAGGGTCAACATTTCTCGAAGATCCATCCGCTTGAATCGTCTTCACCTCCAGGTGTAGATGAGGTCCAGTTGTTCGTGTACCTGTATTACCTGAAATACCCAACTGTTGACCTGCCTTGACAGTATCGCCAACTTTCACTGTTACGGAATCAAGATGAGCATAGGTAACTTGTACCTTTGTCTGGTCTTCTCGTTCATACTCAACGGTCACACTTTTACCAGCCTCTGTCTGTCCGTTGTGGTTAACCTTGACAATTTTGCCATTAGATTCAGTTGCCATAAGGATTTCCTTATCACACCTGATGTCCATACCGGAATGCATCTGCTTTTTCGATGGGTCAAGAGGGTCTTCACGAACACCGAATGGGGATGTGACAAACAAGAAATCATCACGTTTAAGTGGTAAGGAATATTCTGTTACTAGGATCTTGTCATCTACTACAATCGGTTGGGGTTCTCTCATCTCAGCATTGGCTTGTCCTGTAGATTTCCCTTCAGACTGTAATTGTAGCATCACTTCCTTGTCATACTTGTCAAGTCCGTTACGTTCAATGATTTGCTGGAGTTTCTTGTCATAGTCTGAGCCACTGGCATATCCAGCCTTGGCTATTTCTTCAGTCCATCCCTTATAATCGTCAGGAGCTAAAGTGAAACACTGGGCGTAACGCTTATTGTCAACCAATACCTTACTATGGTGCTCAAAGGATTCACCCACATTGTCGTAGGCACAGAACTTCTCATTTGGCTTATCATCCGTGTATACTCCATATTTACCGCCCTGAGCAAGCCAGGCAGCACTGGCTTTAATGCCAAAATGGTTATTCTCCTTCCTCGCTAACTGACTCTGCCCATTGGCACTCTCCAATATTCCTTGAGCTAATGTCACGGATGCTGGAATGCCGTATTTGACCATCTGTTCCTTTGCGTACTGGGCGTACTGTTCCGCATATTCCTGATTTTTACTCTTTCCCATATCTATGATTACATTTTAATTCCTTGTGGTCGTCTCTCTTCTTCTGATTGGGTCTCATTCTGATTGGTGTTCTCTACTTCTTGAGTCGCCTTTTCATTGGTGTTCTTTTCATGAGAAGCACCGATATTGAGAATATCTGCATATAGAGTGGCTGCTAAATGGCGTTTATACTCATTCTTGTCTTCTGCAATCCACATGCGTTGCCATTGTTGTGGCGTAACACTGCGTGGTGCAACCTTCTCACCATTGATGGATGCAGCACAGAAGATGCCGTCCTTCGTCTTGTATATGGCAATGCGTTCAATCTTATTCAGATCGGTATCTTGAGCACTACTTCCAAAGAGGTCCACCTTTAATTCGGGATGCGTCTCTGACAGAGCGTAATATTTGTTGGCCAATTCAGAACGAATGTTTCCCAAGTTATTCATTGATTGTTTCAAAGTGGTGAAAAAGAGGTTCAAATCCGCTTTATCAGGATATATCGAGAAGCCATCTTTACCTTCAGGCTTAATATATAACGTCCATCTGCATTTGTCATCCTGAAGCATTTGTATCTGGTCGAAACGAACCTCATTTGCCTTCTTCACAGCGGATGTGGCATCAAGTGTTGAAAGGTATTCCAATGCCCAATTATTGAGTCGGGCTTCTGAAATCTCCTTATTGGCAAAGTATGTGTCATCCGGACGGTAGCCAAAGGCACCATCGGGATTGTAGAACCTCACATTCTCAATTCCACTGAGCTTAAGTTCTCGTTCTATGCGAGCCTTGCTCATGCCTTTAACTTCTACATCAGGTTCCAAAGATGCTCCTTGAGGGAGGATTACATCGGCTTGCTTTGAACCCATATCTTTGACAATGACGACAATACGATTGTCTGAATCAGGTCTGCTCTTTATCTCATTTGCTATTGTATAATGCTTTGGAAGCTGATCACGCATTTGTTCCGTTTCCTTTGCATTACGATAGGTGGCATATTCAATCTTTTCGCCTTTCTCTGCTCTACGAATAACCTCAAGAGAGTTGTTTACATCACCCTCTATAGCAGAGAGCAAATTAGGGTCTTCTTTGAGTTCTCGA
>JAXJQK010000311.1:0-5494 GCA_036311185.1 Acutalibacteraceae bacterium
ATCAATAGCTATCTGAAATCACCATTTAAGTTTTATGTAAAAAATAGGTTTTATGGTTTATGGTTTTATACCGCAGTAGAGCTTAAGCACTGGTTAATCAGAGTTAAAAACAGGAGAAAGTAATATGAAAAAAATTAGTGTTATTGTGCCTATTTACAATACAGAAAAGTATTTACACAGATGTCTTAACAGTATTATCAACCAAACCTACAAAGAGCTTGAGATAATATTAGTTGATGACGGTTCAAAGGATTCATCACCACAAATATGTGATGAATTTGCAGAAAAGGATAGCAGAGTAAAGGTTATACATAAAAAGAATGAAGGTGTAGCAAAGGCTAGAAATACAGCTATAAGTATGGCAACAGGTGAGTATCTTGCTTTTGTTGATAGTGATGATTTTATTGATAAGGCTATGTTTGAAAGGCTTATTAATAATGCCGTAAAAAATGATGCCGATATTGCTATATGTGGATTTAAAATTACATCTGGTGATGAATGTGAGACTATTTATATTGATGAGGAACATACCTTTAACTCACAGAGAGCATTAGAGCACTTATATATAGATATGGATTTTTGCTTTGTTACCCTTTGGGGGAAAATATTTAAACGTGATTTATTCAATGATATAATAATTCCTTCTGTAGTTTGTGCAGAGGATAATTACGTTCTTTATAAAATTTTTCTTAAAGCAAAAACTATTGTCTACGATAAAAGCGAAATGTATATGTATTATTACAGAACAGACAGTGCAACAAAAACCTTTAACGAGAGTAGCTCTGAGGATTTCAGAGCCTTTAGTGAACAGATGTATTTCTGGGAAAAGGAAGAAAGAATGGATTTACACAGAATGTGTTTTGTGCGTTGCTTTAAAAGATTAATTATGACAATGGGCTGTGCTAAGGGTAACCCTAAAATTGAAGGCTTTAATCAGATGATGAAAGAAGCCTACGAAAAGTGTATAAACGAGCACATAGACAAAGTTAATATTGGTTGGTTAGAAAAGAAAATGTATTTAACTGATTGGTGTGACGAACAAAAACATACAATTCCATATTACTATATAAGAATTAAGGATTATCTTAGAAATTATAAATTTATGAAGAATTATTCTTTAAGATAATTTTAAAAAAACTCTTATTCCACAATGCTTAAATTGTGAAATAAGAGTTTTTGTTATGCTTCATTATGTTCTTTTGCTTCTTGTTCTTCTTTTCGTTTTAGTGCTCTTACGGCTATAGTTCTAAGGGCAAGCGAAACACTTACAGCAAATATAAATAAGTAAATAATCATTGCGATCATTGCACCAAAAGCCAATACTCCTGAAAACTGTGGTACTATAACAAATGTAATAGCAAATATACCTGAAAAAGCACATATGCAACCTACAACTGACTTTACACAGCTTTCCTTATCAAAAGCGGCAAATAAAAATCCAACTACAGGTATTAAAGCAAATATAATAGCTATTAAACCTAGCTTGACCCACTTCATATCAGCTGTGTTCATACCAAGAATAAGTTCAAGTATAGTTTTTGAGTGATATACACCCGAATCATCATACATTGCAATATATGGCATAGCCAGCAAAAGAATTTCAATAATAAATAAAATGCAAAGTCCTAGTCTTTGTGGCTTTGTTTTTTTACTTTCTGTACTTCTAAATCCACTGCTCATTAAAAATCTCCCGTGATTATTTATTTGAAGAACCGAATGTTTCTTCATAATCCTTTATTGCTTGGGCAATAATTCGCTCACTTGCACTAGCGTCCTGTACATCTTCAACCTCTGTATATTTGTCATCTGTTTCAAGCATTTTATATACAGCAAAGAAATGACACATTTCTTTGAAAATATGAGGGGGAAGCTGTGAGATATCTGTGTATGAGCTATATTTAGGGTCGTTGAAAGGTATAGCTATAATTTTTTCATCGTTATATCCTGAATCAATCATTCTTATATATCCGATAGGGTAGCACTCTACAAGTGTACCTGGATATATTGTTTCACCACATAATACAAGTACATCTAAAGGGTCTTTGTCATGTGCTAAAGTACGTGGTATAAAGCCATAGTTTGCAGGGTATCTTGTAGATGTATAAAGAATTCTGTCTAGCTTTAATAAGCCTGTTTCTTTATCAATCTCATACTTACTTTTACTTCCCTTTGGAATTTCAATATATGCCTCAAATTTTTTAGGTGTAATTCTATCTGCACTTAGATCGTGCCAAACATTCATAAATAATCCTCCCATATCGACTTATTATAAAGCACAATATTACAATTTATTAAATAAATTATAACATACAGATATATGATTGTCAAAATCAATAGTTTAAGATTTACATTTTGTTAAAACATAGTTTAGAATTACCTGTCATTAAACATTATTCTTTAGCATACACTTGTATAAAAAAGATAGGATGTGTTTATATGCAGTCAGAAAGATACGACAACATAGAATATAATGACGAGTGGGAGAGTGTACCTGTTGTAAGAGCAGAATCTGTAACCACTAATTATGATTATGACAATGACTTAGATGAATACGAAGAAGATTATGATACCTATAGTGGACAAAGTGATGGTTATAAAAACTTTACATATGAAAGGCAAGAGAAAAAAGAAAGTAATCCTCAGCCTGTAATAAAGCTACAATTTTTATTAGCATTTCTTGTGTTAGCTACAGGATTTATACTTAAAAATTATGGTGGAGAGCTGTATGCAACTGTAAGTAATTGGTATTTTGAAAATCTCAACAACTCACTTGTAGTAACAATGAAATCACAGAATGATAAATTGCCTGAAAATAAAGAAATTACAGAGGATTCTATATCGGTAACCGATATAGCTACAAAGGAAACTGAAGCAAATAATATGGCTACAGAAGAATTATCTCCAACACAAGCACCAACAGAAATATCCTCCGAAGAAGCAAGTACAGAAGCTACAACAGAATTACCTTCTTCTGAGCCAACGCAGAATAGTGGGGAAGAATAATGAATATTGAGCTATTTGGTATACGTTTTAATATATCATATCCTTTTGTAGCTATTGTTACTCTTTTGCTTATAAATGATGAAAAAGGAATTGTTATATGCTGTTTATTAGCCTCATTTTGTCACGAAATGGGGCATATTTTCGCTATGAGATTTTTTGGTACTAAAGTAGAAAAAATAGGCTTGTCTGTATTTGATATAAGTATCATAGATGTAGGAAGTGCCTACAGAGGTTTTATAGCTGAAATTATAATTACTCTTGCAGGAGTTTTTGTAAATATTGTATTGTTTTTACTATGCTGTATAGTGTATAATAGTTATAATATATATATATTCAAATACTTTGCAATAGCAAACCTTACGTTGGGTATATTTAACGCACTACCTGTTGATTCACTTGATGGTGGCAATGCATTTGAAATGATTTTAAGAAGAAATTTTTCAGAAAAAACAGTCTATTTTGTAACCTTGGCTGTATCGATTCTGGTTGTTATACCACTAGGGCTTATTAGCTTTTTAATTCTTCTTAATTCTCCATATAATTTCACTATGCTTTTTGCTACTATGTATTTAATAGGTGTTATAGTTTTAAAAAGAAAAAAGAATTTTTAATCGGAGAGGATAAGTTGTGATAAATAAAAATGTTGAAAAGCTTTTGCTAAAGGTTCAAAAGCCCGGCAGATATGTTGGAGGCGAAATGAACAGCATTATAAAGGATAAAAGCAAGGTTGATGTAAGATTTGCGTTCTGCTTCCCTGATGTTTATGAGGTAGGTATGTCACACCTTGGTATGAAGATTTTATATAGTCTGTTTAATAGTAAAGAGCATATCTGGTGTGAGCGTGTTTTTGCACCATGGATAGATATGGAAGAGCAAATGCGTAAGAATAATATTCCACTTTACGCACTTGAAAGTGGCGACCCTCTTTCAGATTTTGATTTTATAGGCTTTACATTGCAATATGAGCTAAGCTTTACAAATATTCTTAATATGCTTGAGCTAGGTGGTATTCCTGTAAAATCAGAGGATAGAAAAGAGCTTAAAAACATAGTATGTGCAGGTGGACCTTGTGCTTGTAACCCAGAGCCTATTGCAGATTTTATAGATTTGTTCTTTATAGGTGAGGGTGAAGAGGTAGACCTTGAGGTTATGGAGCTTTACCGTGAGTGCAAAAAAAATAACGAAAGTAAGCAGGAATTTCTTGTTAAAGCCTCACAGATAAAGGGTGTGTATGTACCATCATTGTATAATGTAGAGTACAACGAGGACAACACCATAAAGTCAGTTACTCCTACAAATAATGCACCACAAAAAATAGAAAAAAGACTTATTATGAATATGGACGATTGCTATTATCCTGATAATTTCGTTGTTCCTATGATAGAAATTGTTCACGATAGAGCAATGGAGGAAATTTTCAGAGGTTGTATTCGTGGTTGCAGATTCTGTCAGGCTGGATTTTTGTACAGACCTGTAAGAGAAAAATCACCTGAGGTTATTAATAATCAGTGCCACACACTTTGTAATAATACTGGCTACGACGAGGTTTCTCTGTCATCGTTAAGCTCAAGTGATTATACAAAGATTGAAGAGCTACTAACAAAGCTTACAGATTGGTCAAAGGACGAAAAGGTAAGCATTTCATTACCATCTCTAAGAGTAGACGGATTTAACGATGAAATTATCTCAAAGATAAAAACAGTACGTAAAAGTGGTTTAACCTTTGCACCAGAGGCTGGCACACAGCGTTTAAGAGATGTAATCAATAAGAATGTTCTTGAAGATGAGCTTATGGAAACCTGTTCAAAGGCATTTAATGGTGGTTGGACAAAGGTTAAGCTTTACTTTATGATAGGCTTACCTACTGAAACTGATGATGATGTATGTGGTATTGCAGATTTAGGACAAAAGGTAGTAAACGCATATTATAATTGTGAGAATCGTCCAAAGGGTAAGGGTGTAAGTGTAACATTAAGTACCTCTAGCTTTGTACCAAAGCCTTTTACTCCTTTTCAATGGGAATCACAGGATACAGAGGAGTCACTAAAGGCAAAGCAACAGCTTGTTAAGGAGAGTATAAAAACAAAGAAAATTACCTACAATTATCACGATTCAAGTACAAGCTTTTTAGAGGCTGTGTTTGCAAGAGGCGACAGACGTTTATGTAAGGTTATGGAGCTTGCACATAAAAAGGGATTTCACTTTGACGGCTGGAGCGATTGCTTCGACCTCGATAAATGGTTACAGCTGTTTGAAGAATGTGGTATAGACCCTGCATTCTATGCAAACCGTAGAAGAAGCTTTGAAGAGGTTTTACCTTGGGATCATATTGATTATGGTGTTACTAAGGAATTCTTAATTGAGGAATGTAAAAAGGCATATAATGCTGATACCACATTTAACTGTCGTCAGAAGTGCAGTAATTGTGGAGCAAATAAATGGAAGGGTGGTGTATGCGTTGAAAAATGTAAGAGTATGGTTTAAGAAGGAC